>JAFZCU010000196.1 GCA_017556145.1 Prevotella sp.
GGAGCGTGTGCGACAGATAACAGGCGCACAGAGTGTCACGGCCCTCAATACGGGTATGGCGGCTATCCACTATGCCCTGACAGCGGTAAGCGGTGCAGGACTGAACATCGTGGCCTCGAAGCACTTGTTTGGCAACAGCGTCTCGCTGATTCGCGACACGTTGGGCAGTTTTGGTGTGGAACCGCGATTCGTAGACTTCACGAAACCCGAGGAAGTGGAGGCGCAGATTGACGACAAGACTGCTGCGCTGTTCTTCGAGATTATCACCAATCCGCAGCTGTTCGTGGCCGACATCAAGGCGCTGTCGGAGATTGCCCACAAAAAGGGCGTGCCCCTGATAGCCGATACAACCATCGTGCCATTTTCTACCTTCCATGCGAATGAGTTTGGAGTGGATATCGAGGTGGTTAGCAGCACGAAGTATATCTCTGGAGGAGGTACAGGTCTTGGTGGTTTGCTCATCGATTATGGTAAGTTCGATTGGTCGCAGCATCCGTCGCCCGTCCTGCAAACCCGAACGAAAAGGGTAGGGAAAAAGTTGGCATTTACGGCTCGTGTAAAGACAGAACTGGTGACGAACCTCGGTTCGCTGATGACGCCACAGGCCGCTTATATGGAGACGTTGGGCCTTGATACGCTCGACATTCGCTTTCGTCGCCAGGCTGAGACCACTTTATGGCTCGCTAAGCAATGTCAGGCGTTGCCGGAAATCAAGCGTGTGAATTATACTGGTTTGGAGGATAACCCCTTCTATGCGCTTTCAGAGGCACAATTTGGCCCATTACCTGGTGCCGTCTTCACCATCGACCTCGAATCGAAGGAAGCCGCCTGGGCATTCATCGACAAATTGCAGATTATCCGTCGCGCCACGAACCTCTTCGACCGCAAATCGCTGGCCATTCATCCCGCCTCCACCATCTTCGGCCTCTTCACCCCTGAACAGTGTGCCGAGATGTCCGTCCTAGATACGACCATCCGCCTCAGTATCGGCCTCGAAGCCGGCGAGGATCTGCTGGAGGATATCAAGCAGGCAGTAGAATAAATCGCTCTTTAGTCAAATCTTGACTGCTGAGATGTCTACCAGTCCGTTGACGATAGCATAGATGGTGAGGCCTGCCGGACTGTGAATCTGAAGCTTGCGGGCAATGTTGCGGCGATGGGTGATGACGGTATTGGTGGAGATGCAGAGGTGGTCGGCGATTTCCTTGTTCGACATGCCCTGAACGAGAGATACGATGACATCCTTCTCGCGGTCGGAGAGGGCTTCGGAGTCTTGGCCGAGAGAGCCTTTAAACACCATATCTGATATATTCTTGGTGACGTCGCTTTGTTTCACCTTTTGCTCCAAACGGCGGATGGCAGGCACGAAGATATGATCCTCTACCTCAGCATGCTGGCGCAGCCATACCTCATTCTCGTAAATGTCATGAAGAGTGGCGGTCAACTGATTGTTATGCAAACCGTCCTGTGGCAGGTATTTGATAATCAGCAACTTCAGTTCGCGCAGTTTCTTGTCGGTTGCGCCATGATGTTTCGAGAAGGTCTCCACGTTGTAATCGTTTGTAGGACGTCCCTTCAATAGTGACTCCACATAGGGGAACAGCGTCTTCTGCTCATATTTCATGTGCAGGCGTATCTCACGGGCATACTCATCGTAGAAGCGGAGAATAAGGCGTGCCAAGGAAAGGCTACGGGTAGGCGACGACACGTCGGGAATGTCGTTTTCGTTGAGCGACTCCGTCAGCTCCCTGCGGATATAGGGCAACTGGAAATCGAGGAAATAGGCATGACTCGCTTCGAGATAGTGGAGCAGGGTGGGAACGCTGATTTTTTCGTCGGTCTCAAACTCTCCATATCCATTCATCGCGAAATTCACCACAGCGAGGAATGTATAGGTATCTACATTATTATCCTCACAGGTCTCCTGTACGGTCTTATCGCCAAAACCCAAGCTGATGCCGAAACTACCTAACGACTGCAACAGGTCGTAATTATCGCGGATGAGCGAGATCATCTTGTCGTCCGCCTCATACATCTTCTGATTCTTCATATCTACATCTGATTATCGGGTGCAAAGGTACATAATTTTTCGCAATTATACAATCCCCATTTGTAGGTATTGTGAGCCGGAATCATCGTTTTTAGGTATTGCGGATGCGTTGGAAACGTAGTACTTTTGCAGCCAAAAACAGAAAAACGATGAAAAAACTAATAGGTATTATGGCATTTGTCAGCATGGTGCTGACAGCGAATGCACAGGTCAATGCTGCCGACAGCGTGATGCAACACGTAAAAGGTAATAGATTAAGCGTGGGTGGCTATGGAGAAGTAGCTTACTCACGCAACTTTTTTAGTGATCACGTGAGCCGTTACAGTCAGCCTGAAGAACATAAGGACGATCCCAGTCACGGACGCTTCGACATTCCTCATGCCGTCATCTATTTAGGTTACGACTTCGGCAAGGGCTGGTCTCTGGGTACGGAGATTGAGTTTGAGCACGGTGGCGCCGGGCTTGCCTACGAGAAGGAAGACGAAGAAGGTGGCGAATGGGAACAGGAAACCGAGAAAGGTGGTGAGGTAGAACTGGAGCAGTTCTGGATTCAGAAGACCTTTTCGCGGGCTGCCAATCTTCGCTTTGGTCATATCGTGGTGCCTGTTGGTTTGAACAATGCCCACCACGAACCACTGAATTTCTTCACTGTCTATCGTCCTGAGGGCGAGAACACCATCATGCCCAGCACTTGGCACCAGACGGGCATTTCGTTCTTTGGGCGTTACGGGAAGTTCCGCTATGAGGCCCAGTTGCTGGCGGGATTGAATGCTGACAACTTTACCAACACAAACTGGATTAAGAAAGGTGCAGCTAATCCCTTGGAATTCGAGGTGGCGAATAAATATGGTGTCGCACTTCGTTTGGATAACTATTCTGTTCCCGGTCTTCGTCTGGGTTTGAGCGGATACTATGGCGAGAGCATCGGCAACAGCTATCCCAAGAATGCCAACGGCGTGGATGCAGAGTATAAAGGCCAAGTGCTTATTGGTGCCTTCGACTTTACCTACGATGCTCACAACTGGATCATTCGTGGACAGGCCGATTATGGCTATCTGGGCGATGCGGAACAGCTGAAGTATGTTTATAACCGTACTAACAAGAAGTCGCCCTATCACCACTCTGCTTTTGTCAGCAAGAACGCTTACGCCGTGGGCATCGAGGCCGGTTATGATGTTTTCTCGCAGATAAGCAATCTGCGTAATGACGATCAGAAGTTCTACGTCTTCGGGCGCTATGAACAGTATAACCCATACGCCAGCAAGACCAAGGGCACAGCCTACGATTATACCGAGGTGAAGCGCATGACCTTTGGCGTGAACTATTATCCCGTGCCCGAGATTGCCATCAAGGCCGAGTATTCCAACCGCTTGCTGAAGAGCCGGTACAACAATGAGCCTTCTGTCAGCATCGGAGTGACTTATGAGGGATTCTTTTTATAATTAAGAGGTAAGAATTAAGAATTAAGAGGTATCGCCTTCGGCGAGTAAAAAGTAAGAATTAGGAATTAAAATAATAAGCAAATGAAAACGAAATTTATTCTATCCATGGCGCTTGTGATGGGCGCAATGACATTTACATCATGTAGCAATGATGACGACAAGAACAACGAGGAAACAGCGTTCAGTGTGACTGAGACACAACCCCTTGTCGATGACGACAATTACAACCTGAACACCTCTGCTGCCAATTATTCGGTAAAGTCGTTTGGCGAGGGTGCTGTTGACGGTTGTGCCGATGTGGTCAGCCAGCTCGAGGCCGCAAATGCCATCATTGGTAGTGCCAAACTCTCTGAGGCTCAGGAAACTTATCTCCGTGAGGTGCTTAGGAATCTTGTCAACGAGGTCATCGTGCCTACCTATACTAAGTTGGCCGATAACACCGAGGCGCTTGAGAAGACGCTGCACGGCCTGACCACCAGCTCGATTACCCAGGCTCAGATCGATGAGGCTTGCCGTGACTTCAAAGCTGCCCGTATGTATTGGGAGCAGAGCGAGGCTTTCCTGGGTGGTGCCGCTTCTGATTTCGATGTCGATCCTACCATCGACTCATGGCCTTTGAACCGCTCGCTGTTGCTGAGCTATTTCAATAATGGCATGAACGACGAGATGCTCGACGATGCAACCATCCTTGGTTTCCACGCCCTTGAGTTTATCCTCTTCCGCGATGGTCAGCCACGTAAGGTGGCCGAGCTGAAGGGCAATGACACCTATAAGAACTTCGAGAATGTCTCTGGTGAAAAGGAATTGGCTTATGCTCAGACCATCTGCACCCTGCTCAAGCAACGCACCTTCCAGTTGCAGTGTGCCTGGGATGGCGGCAAGGATGCCAGTCGTATGGCTGTGGTAAAGGCTGCCGGTCTCGACTATCAGACGGAGAAAGGGCTTTCTTTCGGTGACAACCTCATCAATGCCGGTATTAACGGTGCCAATAGCAGCTTCCCCACGCTGAAGGATGCCATTGCACAGGTTCTCTCTGACGATGAGGGCAGCTGTCTGGCCATCGCCAACGAGGTGGGCACTGCCAAGATCGCCAATCCTTTCTCTGCTGGCGATGTGTCGTATGTGGAGTCGCCTTACAGCTACAACTCCATTGCCGACTTCCGCGACAACATCCGTTCTATTCGTAATGTATGGCTCGGCTCTACCGACAAGAAGGCCAACAAGTACAGTTTCCACACTTTCTTTGCCAGTGTGAAGCAGGATGCTATTAATAATAAGGTGGAGGGTGCCTACGTCAGCGCCATCGAGGGTATCAGCAACATGCCGTCGCCCTTCGTGAAGTACTGCTGCACCATTTGGAATATTGCATTCGAAGATGACGAAGATTACTAAACTTTTACTGGCAGGGCTTATAGTGGCACCTGCCTTTACCGCTTGTTCGGACAGCGACGATGATACGACGGGGCTGGGCGAACTGGAGACTGAGGATCAGGCCTTCGGCAAGGCTACGGGTAACTTCACGGCTGAGGAGTGGTTCCCTGGCGGAGAACTGGGTACTACCGAGAAGGCCAGCTATTCGGCTCCGACACCTGCAGTGGAACAGATAGCAGGGATGGAAAGCGACTTTATGACGGGCAATGACCTCTTCGAACACCTCTACACCTTCGAGCAGGCTCCCCGTCGTGGTCTTGGTCCAGCCTGGGTCCGCAACAGTTGTATTGCCTGCCATCCGAGTTACGGTCACGGCAAACGACAGACGGAGTATCGCGCCAACACCATCGGCAACGGCTATCTGCTGGTCATCTATCACCCCAGCAACAATGCCTATATCTCTGAGGTGACTGGTATGCCGCAGACACAGGCGATGGCGCCCTTCAAGGCTCCAATCGACGAGACGCAGATACAGATAGACTGGAAGACGGTGACTGAGATGGAGAGCGGACTCGCAATGACCTTCCCCGATGGCGAGAGTTACTCACTCATCTATCCTGAGGTGCGCATCCCGCAATCGGCTTTCAACACCAATCCTAAGCCTACCGACTACGATGTACGCCTGGAGTCAACCATCGGTGTCTACGGTACGGCACTGCTCGATGCTATCGACGATGAAGAGATTGAGAAGCAGTGGGCTGCCGAGGGCAAATATGTGGAGCTGAATCCCGCTATGTGGGACAAGGAGGCGAATACCTTCAAGGCCAGTGCCTACTATTCAGCACCTTACAACGATACGGGTACGCATCGCGGTTCGCACGGTCCGCTGAAGCGTTTCACCTACGCCATGACGCGTGGCTCATTGCAGGACGGTGCCGGTGCCAATGCCATCTGGAACATCACCAACGTCACCCGCAGCGACCGCCACTGGCTCTACACCACCACAGCGTGGGCCAAGGCTCAGAGCGAGGATCCCGAGGTAATCAGCTATATCAAACAGCACGGTTCATCGCCCACCAGCATTCTCTATCCTTATTATGCCGACGGTACCGACGAGGGCATTGCCAATCGTGTTTATGAGGTACTGAACACCCCATCTGTCGCCTATAAGGAGACCTTCGAGAAGTATCTGCTGAACAGCGCGCCCTATAATGGGGTAGAGGAGATGAGCGACAAGCAGTACTACCAGTTTATGGTGTGGCACCGCGGCTTGGCTGTGCCTGCTGCGCGTAATCTGAACAATGCTGATGTGCAGCGTGGCAAGCAACTGTTCAGCGAAATAGGCTGTGCCCAGTGTCACCGTCCGTCATGGACCACGGGTTCTGATGATATGTGGGTGGATGCCAGCACGAAGGCTTATGCCAAGTCTATTGGTAAGAGTGCCAACAGCATGCTGCCGAAGTACGCTCACCAGACCATCTGGCCATACACCGACTTGGTTCAGCACCGCCTGTTCATGGCGAACGACATCCGTACCGGCTGGTGCCGCACCACACCGTTGTGGGGACGCGGCCTGAGTCGCCGCCTCACTGGTGCCGATGATCGTCTGCACGACTGTCGTGCCCGTACCGTCATCGAGGCCATCATGTGGCATGGGTACTCGAAGCAGTCGGATGGCTATCGTGCTACCGAGAAGTTCTACAATCTGCCGAAAGCCGATCGCGATGCCATCGTTAAGTTTATTGAGTCGATTTAAGATCACGGGGACGGTTCTGCGTGATACCATTTTCTCTGAAAATTGGATCATCAGAACCGTCCCCGTGATCTTTTTCCTTGCAGGGTCAACATCTTTGTCTGCAGCTCCCCTTGTCATCCCACAACGGCAGGCTGCGCATTTCTGCCAGTTGTTTGTCGCTGAAAGGCTACGGGTAGGCGACGGTACGTCGGGAATAGGCTCATCGCTTTCCACCCTGTCGCGTCGAGCCCATCAGATGATACCGCCTGACGATAGTCTCAGTATTGAACAGATATTTGCAGGCTATATCCTGTTGGCCGATGGCTGGCAAACGATGCGTCTGTTTCCTCATCAGGAGAATGGAGCAGTTTCGTGGTATAGTGCCACCGACGAACTCCCTGCCTCCATCGATGCAGAGCATCAGAAATACATCCGTGAAGTGTTTCCCCGTCTTGTTGCAGAAGTGCAGGCCAGTAATTGGTCCACTGTTGATGCCTACATAGACCGCATGATACAGTACCAGTGCCAGTTCGGCAGCCAAAAACTCCCCCCTCGTCCGTCGTCCGCTGCCATTATCGGGATATTCATCCTGTTTTTGGCTTTGATAATCCTTGGGGTAAATAAATCAATATTTACGCTTGGGATTCTTAGGGAACCAGCCTCTTTCAACTCGTTTCTTCTGTTCAAAGAGCTCGCCAATGCCCCAAAGAGCGGAAGCTCCGAACACGCCCACAACGGCAGAGATAAGGGTGTTCTCAATAAACAAAGCAGCCACGATGGCGGCTAAACCGATTACCAAATATACGATCCAGGGGCGCGTACCCCAGTAGTACTCCGTCTTGATGACAATAGGATGCCAAATGCCTATGGTCAAGAAGGTACAAATAGCTATGATTATTCCTGTGAAATACATCTTCCGATTTTTTTGCAAAGGTACGGATAAGTGAGCACAATACAAAAGAAAATCTCGTTTTTCTTTTTATTGTCGAACGAAAGTACTATCGACCGAAGGTCAAAGGTACGAATAATCTCCCATATTATGCGAATATCAGAGGTTCTTTTGGCATTTATTAGGAGATAATACCTACTTATGATTAATTGGTTTAGGATGCAGCTTGGATCATACCGCAAAGAAAATGCCCAACTTTTGAGTATTGCACAGTCTATGGAATTGCCGTACCTTTGCCGAGCGAAAACATCTTTGCAGTAAGTAAAAGAATCATGTTATGGGACTATTGAAATCGCTTTTCACTAATTGCGCTCACCCGAAGGGACGGATGGGACGCGCTATGCTGAAGTTCATGAACCTTTGTCATGCTCCGCTGACGAACTGGGGATTGAGCCTTGTTGATATTCAGGACGGTTGGACGATGCTTGACATCGGCTGTGGTGGTGGGGCGACACTGCAAAGGCTTCTCAAAAGGAGCCAAGGTGCCAAGGTCTATGGCATCGATATCTCTGAGGAGAGTGTGGCCAAAGCCATAAAGGTCAATGCCGACGTGATAGACAAACAGGTATTTGTGCAACAGGGATCAGCGGCAGAATTACCCTATGAAGACGGAACGTTCGACCTTGTAACGGCTGTCGAGACTGTCTATTTTTGGCCGAACCTGCCCAGTTGTTTGCAGGAGGTTCGTAGGGTTTTGAAGTCAGGAGGTCATTTCGCCGTTATGGTAGAGGTGGTCGATACGGACTCTAAATGGACGAACGTGGTGGAAGGCATGACTGCTTATCCTCCTGAGCAGCTAAAGCAATTCCTCGATGATGCAGGCTTCACACAGACGGAAATCCATCGGAAGAAGCCATCTTATGCTACGGTTCTTGGTGTGAAACCATAGCTGTTTTATGTTTGCAACCAAGTTGCGACTCACTTGTTCTACCTTTGCACCCAGAAAGATGCGATTAAGCGAGTGAAGAGCCGAATGCGATTCGATCTATTCCGAGCGGAAGCAGCTTCGAAAGAAGTTCAAATCAAACAAAAGAAGATATATGGCAGACAAGATTAAGAAATCGTACAAGTTTAGCAAGAGTTTCTACGACGATGCGATTACGCAAGGTAAATGGTGGAGTAAACTTTACTTCAAGTTGCTCTGGGGAGGTGTAGATGACAACGAAATAGCCCGCAGGGTACTCAGTTGGATACCTGATGACTTCTCTGGTAAGTTGCTTGATGTACCTGTAGGCACTGCTGTATTTACAAAGGACAAGTATCGTCGTATGACGAAGGCTGCGACTAAGCGAGAACAGAGTCAAGCAGGCTTGGACTCTGTCGAGCGTGAGCAGGCTCGACCGGAGGTCAAAGCCGACATCACCTGTCTGGACTACAGCCGCGACATGCTGGAGCAGGCAGAAAGCCGATTCCGTGGAGCTGGCATTACTAATGTAAAGACGATGCAGGGCGATGTAGGCGCACTTCCCTTTGAGGATGGTACGTTCGACAAGGTGCTGTGCATGAACGGCCTCCATGTGTTTCCTGACAAGACCAAGGCATACGTAGAAATCCTCCGCACGTTGAAGCCTGGCGGTGAACTTTTATCTTGTTTCTATATAGCTGGAGAACAGAAAGTGGCCGACTGGCTCGCCCGTACCGTTATGACCCGTATGGGATGGTTCACGCCTCCCTTTGATACCGTCGAAACCCTCAAGCAGCGTCTGGAGCCTTACTACGAAATTGTTGACTTCCATGTCGAGGGCGCAATGGTCTATTTCAGGGCAAGGAAGAAGTGATATATTGGAGTGACTATGCCTTGCTATTGTAATACTGTATCAGGCATGCAACACCAGCAAATGCAATCACGAACTCCAGGGCTACAATCAGGATATAATTCATGTTCCAATATGTTTATAGTTATTACTCTGGCTGCAAAGTTAGTGTTTTTTCTGATGGCAACTTGTTCCTTGTTATTAGTTGTTGCGAACGTTACTATCGGAAAATCTAATGAACGATTTTGGGCCTGATTTTTTGTCATATCGAAGAAATTGTGTACCTTTGCCGCGCAGTTCTGAATAAGAGTTGCCCGAAAAGGTGCATTTAACTGTGCTTAATTGGGAATGTGAGTGAGAATCTCCGACTGTCCCGCAGCAGTGAACTCCATTATGGCTCCTAAGCATAAACGCCATTAAGCTTCGCTTGATAGCGTTCACGCTCTGCAAAGCTCGAATACATTCGGCTTTGCTTTCGCTAAATCACGCCATTGGACTATTGTCCGAGAAGGCGCTTGGGAGTGGAGGAAAGTCTGAAGACCAGCCTTTTTCGGTTAAAAAGCCGCTGCACCACGATGTATGGTGCAGTCTGGCGCATGTATATTTTTGTGGGTAGAAAAGACTCTCTCTTGTTGACTCATGGGTAGTCATACGTGTATTATTATATAAGTTTACAGGGGCAGCCTGTCGTGAGACAAATCTGCTCCTTCCTAATCGAATAAAAAAAGAAACAAAATATGAGACACGAATCAATCTTCGTGGTTTATGACAGCTGTCAGGCCACGGCAGAAGAAATAGCAGACAAGTTGGGGGCAGAGCCCGTCAGCGTACAAGTACTGAATCCTCGGATGATGGAAAGTGCACGAAATTTCGTGCTTTGCATCACCTTAGAGGGAGATGGGCAAATACCCATTCCCTGGCTATACGTATGGCAGATGTTTTTGAAGAACAATAATCAAGGAAAGGGATTCGCTATGTTGGTCTTTAACGGTGAAAATACTAAAGACAATTGGATCGTCGAAAACATCTGTAAGGATCTGAGAAAAAGCGGTGCCCACATGATTGGGGAAGTGTTTTACGCAGATTCAGACCCGTGGAGTAGGGATTGTTGGATAGCCGCCATTTCTCCTAATTTATAACATGATGTATGGAAATCCGACAACTCAAATATTTCCTGAAGCTTGCTGAGACGTTGAACTTTTCGGAAGCCTCGCGTGAACTCTTTATCACTCAAAGCACGCTCTCGCAGCAGATCCTGAATCTGGAGCGTGAACTCGATCAGCAGCTCTTTATCCGTAATAGCCACGAGGTAGTGCTGACAGAGGCAGGACACTTGCTCGTGCCTATGGCCCGTGAAAGCATCCATGCCGTTGACAACTGCCTCCAGCAGATGCAGGAATTGAAGCATTTACTCACGGGAGAGCTGAATATCGGCGTGACCTACTCCTTCAGCAGCATCATGGCTGAGACAATGATAGACTTCCTGAAGAAATACCCCAAGGTGAAACTCAACGTCTGCTACTCATCGATGGCTGATCTCATCGACAAGTTGCAGCGTCATGAACTCGACTTCGTGCTGGCCTTCAAGCCCTCTGAGCGTAATGACCGTATTGAGAGTCAGGTGTTGTTCAACAACCGTCTGGCCGCTATCGTCAATGAGCATCATACGCTGGCCAAAGAGAAAAGTATCACTCTCGAGCAACTGGAACGATATTGTCTCGCCATGCCCGCCAAAGGTCTGCAGGCCCGTAATGCTTTCGACAAGGTGACAGACCATACCGACCATCACTATAAGATTAAGGTGGAAATCAATACCATCGGACTACTCTTTAAATTAGTGTCGCAGACCAAATACGTTACCGTTCTTTCAGAATCAACAGTCATCGACGAACCAGGCCTCCGTGCCATACCCATTGATGTGCCAGGAAACGATATGGAGGGCTGCATTCACACATTGAAGAACGGCTACATGAAGGCATCTGCCCGTGAGTTTATCCACATGCTCGGACAAAGCACAGCAATACTCAAAAACTCGACGCTGAAAGGAATGTGATTAGATTATACCTTAATTTACGCCAAATATAATTGATAAAGTTGCTTGTTATATCAAAGAAAAACTGTATCTTTGCAGTCAAGATGAAAAGAGTTGTTGTTTTAGGAATGTTATGCATGACACTGCTACTATTCAGCTCATGCAATCAGAGAGGCAAAGCAGTATCAAGTGATAATGCAAGTGTAGATAGTCTTCTGTGTCCGAAGTATGCTACGGGTTATCAGGTAAAGAGTCAGGATGGCATGCGACTGGTAGACGTGGGCGAAAGGCCACGGGTAGGCGAACGTAGTTCGGGAATGGACTATCACTTTGCGTTGGTAACATCGGATGACGTAACGGTGCCGGATGGCTATACGAAGATACACATTCCCATAAAGAGTACCATCTGCATGACGGCACTGCAACTCTCTAACTTTACGATTCTTGATGCGCACGATGTAGTGAAGGGCTTGACGGGTACGAAGAATCTTTTCAACAAGGACATCCTACAACGAGTGAAGGACGGACGTATCGTGAAGATCGGTACGGAGGGTAATTTCGACACGGAGATGGTGCTGGCAGCTAATCCTGATGTTATCTTCATTTCGCCCTTCAAGCGGGGCGGCTACGATGCCATCAAGGAGACGGGTATCACGCTGGTGCCGCACTTAGGCTACAAGGAACTGGATCCGCTTGGTCAGGCCGAATGGATTAAGTTCGTGGGCATGTTTATCGGTAAGGAGAAGGAAGCCTGTGAGATATTCTCCGGTATCGAAGAACGTTATCTAAGCCTCAAATCTCAAACCTCAAATCTCAAACCAGAAGAGCGTCCCACGGTGACGAGTGGCGAGATGCACTACGGCAACTGGCATGCGGTAGGTGGCAAGAACTATCTGGCCCAAATTTTCCGCGATGCAGGGGCTGACTACGTGATTCACGACGAGGAGACGGCTGGCGAGGATCTGGAGTTTGAGAAGATGTACGAGTTAGCTGCCAATGCTGACTACTGGCGCATACTGAACAGTTTCCCAGGTGAGTTCTCGTATGAGGCACTGAAGGCCACAGAGCCTCGCAATGAACTGTTTAAGGCTTTCAAGGAGCGTAAGGTCATCTACTGTAACATGAAGCAGACGCCCTATTACGAAATCTCGCCTGTAGAGCCCGACGTGCTGCTGAAGGACTTTGTGGCTATCTTCCATCCGGAACTCGTGGAACCCGACTACAAACCGAGATACTATCAATTATTGACAACAACGGATTTAACTGATTAAACGGATTTTGTTATGCATCCTTTTATCCGTGAAATCCGTGTAATCTGTTGTTAAAGAAAAAGCATGAAGAAAGTATCATTTTTCCTCTTATTATTCACTGCCATCGTTATCATGGCAATCGTCAACCTGCTCATCGGCTCCGTCAAGATTCCGGTGGCGGACATCTGTCGTATATTGGTGGGCGATGACAGTCATGAGATTTGGACGAACATCATCTGGAAATCGCGACTGCCTCAGGTCTTGACGGCTATTGTCGCTGGCGCTGGCCTCGCCGTTAGCGGTTTACAAATGCAGACCGTTTTCCGCAATCCGTTGGCTGGTCCGTCAGTGCTTGGTATCAGCAATGGTTCTGCTCTTGGCGTAGCTTTTGTGGTTCTGCTTTCTGGCAAGATAGGTGGTGTGGCACTCAGCCGTTTGGGCTACTTTGGTGATGCAGCTATGTCTGTGGCGGCTATCGTAGGTGCCTTGGCGGTTATGCTGCTCATTCTCTGGGTGGCACAGAAGGTAAAAGGCAACGTCACCCTGTTGATTATCGGTGTGATGATTGGTTATCTGGCCAATGCTATTATTGGTGTGCTAAAATTCCTGGCACCCGATGAGGATGTGAAGTCGTTTGTCGTATGGGGACTCGGCTCTTTCTCCCGTGTTTCTGGCGATGAAATGATACTCTTCGTGGTGTTGATGTGCGTCTTGCTTCCCCTGAGTTTCTTGCTCGTCAAGTCGATGAACCTGATGCTATTGGGAGATCGATATGCCGCCAACTTAGGTTTAGATATCCGTCGGGCTCGCATGATGGTGATTATCAGCTCTGGCATCTTGGTGGCGATTGTCACGGCCTATTGCGGCCCTATTATGTTTATCGGTTTGGCTGTTCCCCATTTGGCAAGAGCCATCTTCCGATCTTCCGACCACCGCATCTTGATGCCAGCCACAGCTCTTTGCGGTGCCCTGCTGGCACTTGTCTGCAACTTTATTGCCCGTATGCCAGGATTTGAGGGTGCTTTGCCAGTGAATTCAGTTACAGCCTTAGTCGGCGCTCCCGTCATTGCGGCCGTCCTGTTCCGTCGTCGCAAGGATGAAATAGGTGAATGATCATTTAATGAAATATCAATGAAGTACTATCAACTATTCCTGACCGCAGCCCTTTTCCTGATGGGGAAGTCGGTCGTCAATGCACAGCCCTACGACTTTCAGAATACGAAACTGAAGGACGACGAACGTGTAGAACTCTTCTTAAAGCACCTCACCCTCGACGAGAAGATGCAGTGGATGGCTCCTATGCTTGGCTCGCCCCGTCTGGGTATTCCCGTCACCAGCTGCTACGAGGGTCTTCATGGTCTTGCCCTTGGTGGTCCGTCTCGCAATAATGGCGTGAAGACCGTCGATGGCAAGGAAGTGCCTAATGACCTGCCGACGACCATCTTCCCGCAGGCATACGGTATGGGTTGTACGTGGGACCGTTCACTCATCCAGTATATCGGTCAGATTGAGGCCGAGGAGGTGCGTTGGTATGCTCAAGGCAATATCGCCCGCCGTAAAGGGCTTATCGTCTTTGCACCTAATGCCGACCTCGCCCGAGATCCGCGATGGGGACGTACGGAGGAGAGTTATGGCGAGGACCCTTACCTTGTTGGGCAACTCACGGTAGCGATGGTAAAGGGTCTCCAGGGTGACAACGCACGCTATTGGAAGACCGCTGCACTGATGAAGCATTTCCTCGCCAATAGCAATGAGGATGGTCGTGATTCTACTAGTAGTAATTTCGACGAACGCCTGTTCCGTGAATACTATGCATATCCTTTCTATAAAGGCATTACCGAGGGTGGAAGCCGCGCTTTTATGGCCTCGTATAATAGTTGGAACGGCATCCCGATGGCTGTTCATCCTTGTCTGAATGAAATAACCCGCAACGAGTGGGGTAACAATGGTATCATCTGTACTGATGGTGGTGCTTATGCGTTTCTGGTGAATGCCCACCATTATTATCCCGACTTTCCTTCTGCCGCTGCAGGAGTCGTCAAAGCTGGTACTAGCCAGTTTCTCGACCGCTATCAGCCGTATCTGAAGGAGGCTTTAGAAAAGGGTCTGGTCACTGAAGCCGATATCGATAAGGTTATCAAGGGCAATATATTCGTGGCTCTGAAGTTGGGCCTGCTCGACGATAAGTGTCCTTATGCTGAAATTGGTAAGGACTCTACCGCGATGCCGCCTTATGAGCGTGAGGAAGTAAAACAGTTCGTGCGAGAGGTGACAGCCAAAAGCATCGTACTGCTGAAGAACGACAACCAGACGTTGCCTATCAGTAATAAGGTGAAGAAGATTGCTGTCGTTGGTCCTTATGCTGACAAGATCATCTACGACTGGTATAGCGGCACGGCACCTTACGAGAACACCATCCTGAAGGCCATGCAGGAGACTGGTCGTGAAAAGGGCATTGAGATTCTGTATGCACCGGATAATCAGTTCGGTCGCGCTGAAGATCTTGCCCGTCAGGCCGATATGGTACTTGTCTGTACGGGTAATCACCCCTACGGTACCGACCGCACGTGGAAGGTCTGCCCTGTGCCATCTGATGGTCGCGAGGCCAACGACCGCCACTCGCTGCAGTTGCCCGATGAGGACGAGATCCGTCGCCTCTACAGCATCAATCCGAATACCGTGCTGGTGCTCGTCAGCAGCTTCCCATACACTATCAATTGGAGCAACGCCAATCTGCCCGCCATCCTCCACGTTACCCATTGTTCGCAGGAACAGGGTCACGGCGTGGCCGATGTGCTATTTGGTAAGGTGAACCCCGCTGGTCGCACCAATCAGACGTGGGTAAAGAACATTCTCGACCTGCCCCACATGATGGACTACGACATCCGCCACGGCCGTACCTATATGTATTTCGAGGGCCAGCCGCTCTATCCTTTCGGCTATGGACTCAGCTACACCCGTTTTGAGTATGGCAATGCAAGAATCCTGAAACAGGATAAGAAGAAAGTCTATGTCTCTGTGCCTGTGAAGAATGTCGGTGGTCGTGATGGCGACGAGGTCGTACAGCTCTATGTCAGCTATCCTGAGTCGAAGGTGGGGCATCCGAAGCGCCAGCTCAAGGCCTTCGAGCGCGTGACGATTCCTGCTGGTGAGAACTGCGACGTTGTGCTGGCCGTCGATAAGGCCGACCTCACCTACTGGAGTCCAGAGGCCCATGCCTTCATCCCCGAATCAGGACGTATCCATTTTGAGATAGGTGCTTCCTCTGCCGACATCCGTACAGAAGCAGATTATAAGCTGTAAATGGTTCCCTCATGTGTAGTGTTTGTATGGCTTAGAGAATTTTCATGATGTCTCGCAGGCGATCCACAATGAAGGTGGGCTTCTGTGGGATGTCTTTATCGTCGATGGCCCAGCGGTTGAACAGCATGGCATCAAGGCCGGCGTTGAGGGCACCGAGGATGTCGCTCTGCAGATTATCACCAATCATCAGGGTTGTTTCGCGACTGGCTCCAGACACTTTGAGGGCATACTCGAAGTAGAGCGGCGAAGGTTTGTTCACGCCGGCGTCCTCGCTCAGGATGATGGTATCGAAGTAGTCGCGCAGGCCACAGGCATCAAGCTTCTTATATTGCACCTCATGGAAGCCATTGCTGCACATGTGTATCCGATAACCTCTTTGGCGCAGGTAGTCCATCAGTTCGTGGGCACCGTCGATAACGCCAGGTTTCGAGGCGCAGAAGTCAAGGAACTTATCGCTGATCTCCAGACAGAGTTCTTTGGTCACCTCCAGCCCCTTGCCCAAGCTCAACGGGCGACGGAAACGCTCTACGATCAGGTAGTCGCGCGTGATTTCTCCTTTGGCGTATTGCGTCCAGAGGTCGATGTTTGTCGTCCAATAGGCATCGTAGAATGTCTGCGGCTCAGCGAAATAGCGTCCGAGGTGGAAGGCCTCAAAAGTCTCACTTAGAGCAATCACCGCGTTGCCGTGGGTGTCGTACAGCGTATCGTCGAAGTCGATGAAAAGGTCCTTGTAGCGCATGTCAATTCGTATAATTAGTGAAATTCGTAGTTAAAAATTCTCCCGTTGTCATCAATCAGCAGGATGGTGAGAGAACCCTTAGGCATGAGAGGATTGCAATGTTCGGCACAGTGTCGGATGACCGTACTGGCAAAGGCTTCACGTTTGCCCCCAGGCAGACGGTCCCAGAGTTCGCGAGCCAGGGTGATGTCGCTGATGTCGATGTCGCAGTCTGATTCTCTGAGCATCAGTCGGATGAAATCCTTGTCCATTGTGGTCTTGCGGCTATGGGTGTCGAGATGGCCAGCAGCCAGTTTGACGGCCTTGCCCAGCATCACGCCGAGGGTGACTTCCTTGAAATCGAGCTCGTTGGCTATTTTGAGTGTTTCACCGATATAGTTGCCGTATTCCACAAAGGCCTGCTGGGGCAGAGTGGGATAGAGGGCCTTCACGAAACGCTCACTCTTTCCACCGCTGTTGATGACGACTCGCTCTGAGCCTGAGGCCTTGGCCACCGTCATACATTTGCGGATGCTGTCGATGAAAGCCTCTTCACTAAATGGCTTCACGATGCCGGAGACGCCGATGATCGAGATACCGCCCTCGATACCCAGACGGGGGTTAAAGGTCCTGCGGGCTATCTCTGCACCTTGGGGAACAGAAATCACAATGGATAATGGACAATGGATAATGGATAATTGTTTCAGGTTCTGGCGGATCATCTCTCGTGGGGCTTTGTTGATGGCTGCTTGTCCTGGTGGATAGTCGAAGCCAGGCAGTGTAAACCTTCCGACGCCCTCTCCGCCAAGAATCTCAAAGGTCTCGGATGGCTTAACGCTCGCGCGGATCTCGATCCCATTCGTCACATCCGGATCATCGCCCGCCTCCTTGATGCAATACGCATAGCCCTCGCCATAGCCCACAGGCACTTGAATCGTCTCGCCATCAGGCAACAGGACGTCTACTTTCTTTGGCATCTCCTCTTTCAGCAGTCGTATCGTCGCCGCTACAGCTGCCGCCGTCGCACAGGTGCCTGTCGTTAGTCCGCTATGCAGGGGATAGAACTCAGGCAGCAGCTTCTCCACCGCTCGCTTCAAACCATACGGGCCATTGACTTTCGTGAAAAACACAGGTGTCTTAGGTCGCTTCAAAGCAATGATCCTCATACCTCGGGCTTGGGCTGCCTCCACTTTCTCTGGGAATCCGCCTGAGATACCACTCTCCTTCAGCAGGATAGCATCAGCCTCAACGGGAATATCCTTCGGATCCTCGTAATAGCAAAGCTGTTCTTCCCTTGCCCCTTGCTTAAGAGCTAATGCGATCGACGATTCCCTATTCAGGATGCGATAATAGACCTTGGTGCCCTCTGCCTCTATTGGCTTTAGTTTGGCGATGCTCTGCACACCTGTCGTCGCTAATAGACTATGAATATCATGAGGTATCTGACTATAGTCGTCAATCCAAATGATATCTGGATCGTGAGGCGGATAGATACGCTCAAACCGGATGGTAGGGATGTTCAGCGCTTCAGAGACCTGGGCAATCGTCTTGTGTAGCTGCGTAGCGAAGGGATGAGCCGCATCCACCATCAGGCGGATATCGTGCTCACGACAGAATGTCAGCATCGACTCTTCATCCATCGCCCCATCCAAACGTGAGCCGTGATGCAAGGTGATGTCCTGCTCACCTGTCTTAGTGCTGTAGTAATAGGCATTGCCCGCCTCCTCCAGCACCTCCACGGCCTTGCGCCCTTCCGTCGTTCCTCCGAATACCAGTATCATCTCCTTTTTGACGGCAAAGATAAATAAAAAAGCCGAAAGCACAAAACTTTCGGCAGGTTTTGTTAGTTTACGAAGCCTTTTGTGCGCTACTTGCCTGACCGCCAGCGTCGCACGAGGATGACACCACGGATGTTCTCGTCGAGGGCGAAGTCCACCCACATGCCGACGAGACCGAAGCGACGGCCCCCAGCATCATGATGTAGATAATAACTGAAAAGGATACCACTATAATAATCGAAAAGGTTACCACGTAGACCAGAGTTTTACGTTATATATAAGGTGACTCATATGAGCACTGTAAGGTATAATTAGTTAAAACATGGTAGACATGGACAAGAAAGAACAAATCCTCCATTACCATCGCATTGATGGTTTGAGTCAGCGGGAGATAGCCCGTAGAGTTGGTGTTTGCAGGAAAACGGTCAAGCGCTACATCACAAAGTATGAGGCACAAGTACAGTCTGATCCGGAAGACGGAGCAAACATGTGCCTGGCAAGTAAGCCGAAGTATCCTTCACGCAAGGTAGAATGCACACGCATGACGGATGCCGTGCGTGCAGAGATTGACTACTGGCTGGAAGAGAATGCCAAGCGACGCCTGACAGGTATGCGCAAGCAGTGCCTTAAGCGTCAGGACATCCATCTTGCGCTGATAGAAAAGGGTTTCTCCATCAGCTATTCCAGCGTCTGCAAGTACATCCAGAAACGCAAGGAGGAGAAGACGAAGAAGCCCAAGGATGTGTTCATCAAGCAGTACTACGAGCCTGGTCAGGAGTGCGAGTTTGACTGGGGCGAGGTCAAGCTGCGTATAGGCGGAAAGCCCGTGACGTTTACGATGGCTGTGTTCGCCCTATGTCACAGTGAGGGCCGCTGGGCATACCTCTTCCGTCATCAGGACAATCTGGCCTTCATGGAGTCGCACCGTAACTTCTTCCACGACGTGCATGGCGTGCCTCATACGATGGTGTATGACAATATGAAGGTAGCCGTCATTCTGAAGCCGGACGGGAAGAAGCCTACGGAGACGCTTCTGCGCATGTGTGCCTTCTATGGCTTCGGATACCGCTTCTGTAATGCCCGTGCAGGCTGGGAGAAGGGACATGTGGAGCGTAGTGTGGACTTTGTGCGCGGACGAGCCTTCACACGCCGCGTGGACTTTAACTCCATCGAGGATGCGCAGCAGTGGCTGAGCCACATCTGTGACATGCTCAACAGGGAGAGCGGCAGCATTGCTACGGGAGGCAAGCAAGAGGCCCTGCGCAGGGATCTCGACTGTATGCTGCGCTTCCCGGGCGACTTTGGATGCTTCGACCTGCTGCAGTGCACAGTGGACAAGCAGTCCACCATATCCGTCAAGAACAGCCATTACTCAGTACCTGACCATTTCGTCGGGCAGACTGTCATCGTGCAGCTCTACAGCGAGAAGATACGCGTCTATGACTCCGCACACAAGAAGATGGCCGAGCACGAGCGCAGCTACTCCAGGGGATCATGGACGTTTGACATCAACCATTACATCAACACCCTGATGAAGAAGCCCGGCGCGCTCAAGGGCTCTGTGGCACTGAGGCAGATGCCCGAGAAGATGCGCGAGCTCTTCCGCGTGCACTTTGCTGACAAGGATAACGGCAAGGATTTCCTGCATCTGCTCAAGTATTGCAGGGAGAACAAGTACGACTATAAGGACATCCTCGATGCCGTCAGGAAGATACGCATGCGTGGTGCCCGCCATATCACGTTTGACCAGATCAAGGTGGTACTGGAAACGCACAAGGACGGTCCGCTGGAGTTTGAGGAAAGCCAGAAGACGGATGCCTTCATTGAGATAGAGCTCGGCAGCGAGGACGTGCTGACGCAGCTGGACGGCATCATGCAGGGCACGGCTGGTGGCTACAAGAATAATGAAAGGAGGAAAAAGCCATGAGTGAGAAGGATATCATTGACCAGTATGCCAAGGAACTGAAGCTGGCATCAGTGAGGGAGAACGTATCACTCTTTGCCGAGGATGCCATCAGGGAACAGTGGGGATATCTCGCTTTTCTCAGGCGACTGTTGGAGGAGGAAGTGACCAGGCGGCGCGAGAAGAGTAAGATAACCCGTATTCACAGGGCAGACTTCCCGCAGATGAAATACTTAGAGGAGCTCCATAGGGAGGAGCTCCCCCTTGAAGGCCAGATGCTGTTGCCCGAGGTGGAAAACCTTGAGTTTATAAAGGAAGGACGCAGCATCGTTATGTACGGCAATCCTGGGACAGGCAAGACACACATCTCCATCGGGCTGGGCATCAAGGCGTGTCTTGAAGGATACTCGGTTTTCTTTACTTCCGTACCACACCTGCTGACAATGATCAGGGAGGCAAAGACGGAAAAGTCCCTGAGAAACCTGGAGATTAAGTTTGAACGCTATGACCTGGTAATATGCGACGAGCTCGGATATGTCGGATTCGACAAGGAAGGTGCAGAAATGCTTTTCAACCATCTCTCGCTCAGAACAGGAAAAAAGTCAACGATTATTACAACCAATCTCCCGTTTACCAGATGGGAGGAGGTACTTAAGGATAAGGTATTATGCTCGGCTCTCGTCGACAGACTCTGTCATAAATCGTATCTAGTCAACATGACCGGTACGTCATATCGTATTAAAGAAACAAAAAAATATATCAGCAATAAGTAATGTATAACAAACTTTTTGTACCTTTGCAGCACTCAGTCGAAGTGGTATACTTTTGAATTATTTTTTGGTATACTTTTGCGTTATCATTTACAATCATTATGGAATAAATCCAAAATATAATAAATATATAAAATAATTAATATGATAAAAGAGGAAGATTTAACAATATATTGTTCGTATCATGATCCAAAATTAGTTTTGGAATATAATTTAGATTATGTACCTAATTATGTTAAATTATTTAATACGAGCGACTTATTTGTAAAAGGTGATAATATTAATTATTTGAATAAATATTTATGTGAGGTATGTACAATATATTATGTTTGGAAAAATAATTTATATTCAAAATATATTGGTTTTTGCCATTATAGAAGATTTTTTGTTAATTTAACAGATTATGTATTTGATAATCTTCAAAGTAATAATTATTTATGTTTATGTTGTTTAAATTATTCAAGAAAATCAATGAAAAAAGTAGTTTATGATTGGTATAAGTTGAATACATTATATGAATATTTAAAACAGTTAAATATATTTGATGATTATAAGTTATATAAAATATTTTATGATTCAAACACTCGTGTAGATATAGCGTGGAAAATATCTTTTATTTTACCTTGGGATAAATTTATAAAAGTCTGCAATATATATTTTGGTTTTTTAGATTATCTTTTAGGTGACTACACAATTATTAAAAAATATGAAGATGCTAATAGATATTATGCATGGGCGTCTGAATTTTGGATAGGTCTTATAACTGCATTAGTTAATGATTTTAATTATATAGATGATATTTCTTTTTATTATATAATTACACCATTATATGTTCATTCAAATAATATTGATGATATTATATTATGGTGCAAGAAAAACAATAGAACACATGCTCAATTTTATATTTCTACAAATTTAAATGATGACGATAAACAAAAAATAAAAGATAAAATAGGTGATTGTAATAAAATTATTTTTATTAATAAAAAATCAGAATTGCCAACAGAATATATTAAGTTAAATACTAATGAATATATTAAATGTTTATCATCAGTAGATTTTTATAAAGGAAATTATACAATTGAAAAAATAAAATAAATAATTATGAAAAAACCTTAAAAATTAAATTATTAAATTATTACTGTCCGCTAAAACTTCTTCGTTTCGCGTACACGCATATACATGCGAGCGAGGTCGAAAATTTAGGGCTGATTTCCTTTGAGAAGTCAGCCCTTTTGATTTACTTTGCAGTCGCCAAACTAATAAACATCGTAAATCATGGGCAAAGGTACAAATTTTATCGGACAGCCGCTACTAACTCAGCTGTTAAAATCACTCGACAGGGACAAAATTCTCCGTATGAGCCGCAAAATGGGGGCAGAACGGTACGTAAAGACATTCGACGGCTGGGAGCACCTGGTATGCAGCCACCAGAACTGGAACTGGTTTTCAGATAGAGGGGGCTTGGAATCGCGCTTAACCCCTTCCGACCGCATATAATCGGCGATCGGAAGGGGGATTATCTGCCATTCAGAGATTTAGCGGACAGCAATATTATTAAATATTAGGTAATACTTTGTATTGCCTTTATTTTTTCTTATTATTTTTTGAATATTATTTAGATTTTACAAGCTGGCCTGTGTTCATGAGCACCTTCACCAGCAGGCTGTTCAGTTTCGACGCCGTATTGAAGTCATAGCTCTTTCCCGTCTCAGAAGTATAGGTCGTATTAGCCGTAGCCAGTTCAGAAATTCCCCTCAAGATAGTGTCAGAGCTGCATGTGCGAAGAGTGGGATGAAGCGAAAGATGGGGTATCAGATGGCTCGTCACGTCCTCCACGCAGTCGCCCCCACAGAAATAGACGCTTGACAATGAACCCACAATCTCGCTGTACTGATAGCCGTATGACGTACACCGAAGACCCAGAACTTTGTCGATAACAGGACCCGCAAAACGGGAAAAAAGCTCTCTTACGTGAAATATTCCTCCAAAAGGAGTGATTTTCTCAGATTTTATTTGTACTTTTGCCATGTCATTGATGATTTTGCTTGTCATTAAAACGTAGCACTAAGGTAAGTGAAAAATCTGACATGACAAAATCCTGAGCAACTTTTTGTTGCTCAGGTACTTATAAAGAAAGATAAACTAAAGTGCTGCGGCGTTTAGGGAGAGATGAAGAAACTGGACTATATGATTGTCGGTTCGGGCCTTTTCGGTGCCACATTTGCCTACCGTGCCCGGCAAATGGGCAAGCGGTGTAGGGTCATCGAGAAACGGTCGCATACAGGTGGCAATGTGTATTGTGAGAACATAGAGGGTATTCGTGTCCACAAATATGGCGCGCACATCTTTCATTCGTCCAACAAAGAAGTCTGGGATTTCGTGAACAGTTTCGTACCATTCAATAGATACACGAACTCGCCTGTTGCAAATTACAGGGGAAAACTGTACAGCCTGCCCTTCAACATGAATACATTCAATCAGTTGTGGGGCGTGCTCACTCCAGAGCAGGCGAGGGCAAGGATTGAGGAGCAGAGGGCCGATGCCGTTGCCCGGCTTAACGGACGTGAACCGCAGAATCTGGAAGAGCAGGCGCTGACACTGGTGGGGAGGGATATCTTCGAGAAACTGATCAGGGAGTACACGGAGAAACAGTGGGGGCGCAAGTGCTCGGAACTGCCCTCATTCATCATCAGGCGGCTGCCTGTCCGTTTCACGTTCGACAACAACTATTTCAATGACAGTTTTCAGGGAATACCCATTGGCGGGTATAACAGGCTCATAGAAGGTCTGCTGGATGGAGTGGAACTTATCACAGGGGTGGATTTCCTGAAATCCGATTATAGGGATTGGACGAGGTATGCCGACAGACTTGTCTATACAGGTGCTCTTGATGAGTTCTACGGTTACCGGTACGGCAGGCTGGACTGGCGGACAGTACTGTTTAAGACGAGGGTTGAGGACACTCCGAACTATCAGGGGAATGCGGTGGTCAACTATACAAGCCATGACCGTCCCTATACCCGCATCATCGAACACAAGCACTTTGAGATGTTCGGGCAGGAGGTGTATGACTGCCCAAGGACGGTCGTCAGTGAGGAGTTTTCAACGGAATACAAGGAAGGAATGGAGCCTTACTACCCGGTCAATGACGAACGGAACAATGGACTTGCGGACAGATATCGTAGTCTTGCGGCAAAGGAGGAGAATGTTGTTTTCGGCGGCCGCCTGGCCGAGTATAAGTATTATGACATGGCCCCAATTATAGAAAAGGTTATGGCCATGAAGATATTATAATGATTGTAGCAAGTGCAATGGAAAAGCTGATTACGATAATCATACCGACCTACAACATGGAGCGCTATCTGGCTAAATGCCTGGATACGCTTGTGATTTCAGATGAGAATATGGGGCTGCTGGAAGTACTGGTGGTCAATGACGGCAGTAAGGATGCATCGGGCCGTATCGCCCATTGGTATGAAGGAAAGTATCCTGCCACATTCCGTGTTATTGACAAGGAGAACGGCAATTACATGCCGATGCTGACAGGCATACGGGTAGCCTTCCAGATGAATGCCGACAGGTCTTCGCCCCATTTCTTAAGCGATTGACCATTGATCATTGACCATTGACCATTATCCATCCCCGACAGGTCACAGAATCCTTCGTCGATGCTGTAGCGATAGAATGTCGGTGCTGCTTTGCGGACGAGTGACATCACGTGGTCAGTAATATCGCCGTAGAGTTCATAGTTTGATGAAAAGACCGTTATCTCATTATTTGGGAAACGCTCTTTCAACTGATAATAGGGTAAGCCCGCCTTGATGCCCAGGGCCTTGGCCTCGTTGCTACGAGCCACGACGCAGCCATCATTATTCGACAGCACAACAACCGGCTTTCCGTTCAGGTCTGGACGGAAGACACGTTCGCATGAAACGTAGCAGTTATCGCAGTCGATGATGGCGTACATATCAGTATTTTCTTGTGTCGCGATGAATGGAAGTCACTTTGCCTTGCAGGATGAACTGGTCGTTGGCATCGATGATGATGGGCTTATACTTAGGGTTCGCTGGCATCTGAAGCAGATAGCCTTTGTCGCGAGTGGAGAGGTCGATCTGCTTCACCGTCAGCCCTCCGTTGACGAAGGCCACCACGATGTTACCGTTCGTGATCTCTTCCGAACGGTCAACCAGACAGATATCTTCGTCAAAGATGCCAAGTTCTATCATCGATTCACCCTTGACACGGACAAAGTAGGAGGCCTCGGGGTGGTGCACGAATTTCTCGTTCATATCCAGGCTCTCATGCTCGTAGTCACTGGCTGGCGACGGAAATCCTGCCGCCAATCCTTCAAAATAAGGCAACTTCAGCCGTTTTGCATCCTCCAGAGAGATATACTCGGCTCCATCAATCAGTTTGTTATCTTCCATACCTTTTTATATTATTATGCCGCAAAAATACGTAATATATTTCAGACCACCAAACAAAATAGGAAGAAAAGGGGAGATTGCTACAAACGCCGTAAATTGGTTAATTGGTTAAATTTGGTTTTCCCAACAGGCTTCTTCACATGCGGCATACTTGCCTTCAATTTGAACTTGTGCATTTTTTGCACAGGTTGCGCCTTATTGGGGCACAGTAACTCCTGATTGTTAATCGTAGTACCACGTTTGCTCTTAACGCGATAACCAACATTTCCCTTCAATCGCACCATGCCGAGTGGTATGTGCAAATTTTGCACACACCTCTTCTCTTTCCAACTCACCTTCATTAAAAACATTATTAATGTGGCGTGTTATTACGGTTCTATCTTTCTGAAACAGTTCTGCCATCTGAGACTGGGTTAGCCACACTGTCTCGTTCTCCAAACGGACATCAATCTGAGTCTGTCCGTCCTCCGTCTGATATATGACAATCTTGTTCTCTTCCATTTTGCTTGTCAAATTAAAACATCCTGCAAAGATACAACTTTTTTCTTATACATCCTAAAATCCGCAACTAATAGTCATGGTGACTAATTTTTGCAGTCCGTTACTCCATTTGATAATTCTTTTGTCGTTATAGACGTGATTATGTTTGTTTCTTCCCCACCTTCCCCTTACCCCATCAAGCATTGTAGGGGCTTTATGCTGTCCTTAACCCGCAAAGTCGGATACTTAGTCGTCGGTGATTGCAAAAGGGTCTTGATATGATGTATTGTCCGTATAGATGTTCAGTTCATAGTGTCTCGCCGTTCTTATCCACTTGGCTGGTACGCTGATGAACTTTGAACACGAAGGCCTTGATACGACTGTTCTTCTTCAGTCCGAAGGCTTTTGTGTCAAGCCTGCCCATGAGGAACTTGTAGAAGTTTCGTATGAGTGCCGTCAGCAGCAGGAACACGGTGTTCTCTGCCATGAACGACTTTGGTAGCCTGTTCCATCCGAATCCGTTATTTATATCGTCGAAGATGCGTTCCTTGCCGCCCCTGAGGTTGTAGAACTCCACGATTTCCCTCGTGGTGGACATATAGTCGTTGGTCAGGATGCAGCGGTATGTGTATTCTCCCTCCCACAGGTCCAGGTCACCTTCCCCCCGACGCTCCCTCTGTATGACGAGTCGTTACGCCTTGCCTTCCCACTTCTCCATGATGATGGAATTCAGCTCATATTCGATGCCGTTGATCTGCTCGCGCTGCCATCCACGCAGTGCCAGCAGACTGTCGTATCAGATTTTATTTGTACTTTTGCCATGTCATTGATGATTTTGCTTGTCATTAAAACGTAGCACTAAGGTAAGTGAAAAATCTGACATGACAAAATCCTGAGCAACTTTTTGTTGCTCAGGTACTTATAAAGAAAGTTAAACTAAAGTGCTGCGGAGTTTAGGATATATAGGCTACAAAAAAAGGCGTGCACCTGAGGCACCTGGCTCACCTGAATAAAAATACGGCGTCCGTATATTTATTCAAAAGAACCCTTCCTGCGGGTGCTCCAACCCCCAAAAAGGCTCCCAAAATCGACATTTTCGATAATTAAAGAGACCTCTCATTCAACAGGAGGCTCCGGACAAAAATTTAGAGCCTCCAATTTTTCGTCCGGAGCCTCTAAATTTTCATAGGGAGCCTCTAATTTTTCAAAGAAAGGCTCCCTTTAACTGAAAATGCATAAATATTAGGTGCGTGAGGTGCCTCAGGTGTGCGCCTGTTTAAGTAGGACTATAGTAGAGCTTCAGTACCGGATCAGGCTGCTGTTCTTGACGGGATGGTAGAATGTCTTCGGCCTGTGTTCCTCGATGTATTTGCGCTCATAGACCTCGGCAGGCTTCGACGAGATGTCGAAGTGAAAGTCCAGGTTCTCGAACTGCCGGATGTAGTAGCCGCGGTTGTAGGCCATCGTGGGCAGCAGGATTTCGTAGTAGAAGCTGTCGTTCTCCTGCATGAACGCCTCTAAGTCCGTCAGGTACCGTTGGCTCACGCTGAATATGTGGCACCAGAAGGCGTAGAGACGCTTGAAGCAGTCGTTGCGAAAGCCATAGATGTTGAAATGGCGGCGAAAATCGCCGAAGCTGTCGGTGGCGATATGGATGTAGTCACACGCCAGGCCGTTCACCTTGCGGACGAAGTTGCGCCATTCGCCGCACAGCACGAGGTCGCCCTCCATCACGAGGTAGTGGCTGTAGGGATGCACCTTCGAAAATGGTATCAGCACCTTCAGCGGATTGGGCAACCGACGGTCGCCGCCGAAGAAGAAGCCCGGCAGCTCGCTCGAGTTGAACACATAGAAGTCCAGATCGGGATAGTCCGCCGGATCCAAGGGCTGCGTGCCACAGTCGTAGAGGACGTAGAAGTCCATCGCCTCCGTGATCTCCCCTTTCAGGAAACGGAGATAGCGGAGCATCGGCTCGTCCATCCTATGGGTCACCAGGACGGTGCAGTTCTTATGCTGTTGCTGAATCATCAAAGTTTATATTTGAATAATCCTTTAGTATTTCTGATACGGCTTCTGCCTCAGTCTTCTTTAACTTAACATACGGAAGCAACGGTATGTGCTTCCAGGGTGAGAGAGCCTTGTAGCGCAGATAGTCGTCATTGCGCGACGAGGTACACTGCTCGTGCCAGGGTCGCCCGCTGGGCCAACCGGCCATGTAGTGGATGATGACGGGACTCTGGATGGACTCCTCTATCTCCTCGTCGGTAAAGTAACCGCCCAGCCGTACCAGTTCGCGCTCCTTCTCGGGGGGGAGGCAGTGCGAACGGTAGTTATATTTCGGCGGCAACCACCTGATGAGCTGCTCGGGGATGGCGTTGTTCAGCAGATTCTGGTCGGGAAAGGTGAGGTCAATCTCCTTTCCGAGCGTCGTGACAATCATCTCGTGGCAGTGCTCCCGCCGCCAGGTGGCGAGGTCGTAGAGCAGCACGCCTGAGTTAAAGTATTTCCTGTTACCGTTGATGAGCGATATCTTCCCCTTCAAGATATCCATCGAGATCCAGAGACTGACGACGGCTCCGAGTGCCGCCCCGCGCATGTCGAGGCTGCCGAGCGGAGCCACTGAGCCTGTCACCATCGTATCGGCATCGATGAAGAGCAGCCGCTCCACGTAGTCGGGCATGATCATGTCGACAAACGCCTTGGCGTTGGGTGCCATGCTTCCCCTCCAGCCCTTCAGCTTCGGGAAGCTGCGCTTCACCTCGTCGGTCACGGCCTTGGCATCGATGAAAGTGATGCGCCGGCCATAGCGGGTCGCGATGTCAGAGATACGCTGTCTGTTCTCCGGAAAGATGCCGTAGTCGAGGAAGAACACCTCCTCAGGCTCGTAGTCGGGGTTGTTCTCGAAGAACCCTATCAGCGAGATGCCCGCCTCACGGACGAAATAGTCATTGATTGAAAAGCAGATGTAGAGCATCAGTAACTAATCAGGTTACATCTCGTGTCCATAGGTCTGTACCCATGACTACCTAATTAACCGTTTCCAAAAATCTCAGTGCAGCCCGAATGAATCAGATGGTCCATATGCACCTACACCAATACCTCCTCCGGGTCGTCCTCCGGCTACACCGTCGAGTTCGTCATCGTCCATTGGAATTGCGCCGGCCTCCACCAGTTCATCCTGGAGAACCTTTGCCTCTTTCAAAATCTCTGAGAGCTTTTGTTTCTTCTGCTCAATATGTTCGTTTGTTAATGTTGCCATAATCTTAATAGTTATATTTTTGTAAATACCCAAATACCTGTCCCCTCTATTTTCAACCGTATAAATTAGAATCTAAAGGATCGCGCCTGCCTCCTGCCACTTGGTCGAGTTCGTCATCGTCCATGGGAACAGCGCCGGCCTCCATGAGTTCATCGTAGATGGCCTTTGCCTCTTTCATTTTCTCTTCGAGCAGTTGTTTCTTCTGCTCAATCTGTTGGTCTGTCAGTGTTGTCATAATCTTATAGTTTTTGAGATTCGGTGCAAAGATAAGAATAATTCCCGAACTATCCAAATAATCCGGCAATTTTTTCAACGCATGGTAGCTATGTTATCTTGTAACAGACGGCGGAAGGGCCATGTTGTCAGTTCCCTTGGCGGAAGAGATGGGTGAAGTGTTTCGAATAGAGCTCAGACAGACCTTGGCGGTTGTCGATGGCCTCGCCGACGACAAGCATCGTGGTGAGGGTGAGGTGGTTGTCGTGGACAATCCTGGCGAGGTCCTTGAGTACGCCGCGATAGATGCGCTGGTCTGGCCACGTGAGATGATAGCAGGCGGCAACGGGCGTATCCTCAGGATATTCCTGAAGGAGTTCGCGCTGGACATCATCGACGATGGAGGCGCTGAGGAAGATGCACATCGTGCTCTGGCTACGGGCCAGCAGATGCAGTTGCTCTTTCTCTGGCATGGGGGTGCGGCCCTCGCCACGGGTCAGGATGATGGTCTGGCAACGCTCAGGAATCGTGAACTGACTCTGCAACTCGGCAGCAGCGGCTAGGAACGACGAGATGCCTGGGGTGATGTGATAGTCCATATCGTTGGCATCGAAGAAGGCCATCTGCTCCTGGATGGCTCCGAAGATACAGGGGTCTCCCGTATGTAGACGAACGATAAAGTGACCCTTATCGTAATGCTCCTTCATCAGCGCACATTGTTCTTCGAGGTTCATGTCAGCAGAGGAGCGTACGACGGCTCCAGGTTTATGGCACTCTGTCAAGGCCTTAGGCACCAACGAGCCTGCATAGAGAATCAGGTCAGCCCGCTCCAGCATCTTTCGACCACGGACTGAAATCAAATCGGGATCGCCAGGACCTGCACCCACAATCTCGATATGGCCTTTCGCCTCGCGCAGGTATTTGTAGTCAATGGCAAGGGCTGCCGTCCAGTTTTTGCCTTTCACTTTGGGAATGATAAGTTTGCCATGATTTGAGCCAAGGATAGCTGCTGCCTCACAGACAGAGGGCGTGCCCACGTGTTTCTGAACGGTTGTACTTGGATTGCGAACATCCACAGCCGCCAACTCTTCAGCCGTAAAGAATACCACTTCTTCTCCATAGTCATCCTCAAGCACTTCTATAAAGGGCTCGTCCGCTTTGACGTCGATGGTGCAATAACGATGATAACATGGCAATACACCCCTCTCTGAGAATGCCTCGTCTATTTGGTCATAGATATTCTCATAGTCATCGGGATGATGTGCCAGACCGAAGCCAACGGTTCCCACCATCGGCACAAACTGCAAGCAAAGTATTCCTTCTGGTTCATATCGGATAAACGGCGAGACAATGATGAGGAGTTCGAATTTCTTGGGATCAGCCTCGCTGATGTCGTTGATGACAGTTACATGATTCGGCAGTGTCTTTTCCAGATAATCCGTTCCCTCGTCACGGACCTCCATCAATAAGGCAGTAGGTTTCTTGTTTACGAAAGTAAAGATGCATTCGTTGAGGTCTTCTTCCGTTGCCAAGGGCCAGTCAAAACGTTGTTCAAACGTGTCGAGCGCCCAAAGACCGGCATTGTCGCTCTGGGTGGTGATGACCTCGCGAGCACCAATCAGCGAAGCCACATCGCGAGCTAGGTCGTTGGCACCTCCGATATGGCCTGAGAGTACGGAGATGGCATTCAACCCCATGCTGTCGACACAGACCACAGCAGGGTCTTCATGTTTGTCTTTGATATAGGGTGCTATGGTTCGGACACAGATCCCCATCGCTCCGATAAAAACGAAGGCATCGAATTTGTCCCAATGCTTACCAATCTCGGTACGAGTGATGGTCTTGGCACCAAGTTCGCGCTGAAGGGTGTTGGCAATGTCCTTGCCTGCCTCGCTGATTTGTATGATAGCTATCTTCTGCATTTCAATATAGTTATTGGGTGATTTTCGTTCAATTGGATATGAAGTGGAGGTAACTGTTGCAAACCGAGTGACTTGCAAGCCTCATCCCATAGCTTCTTGCTATCAACGGTAACCTTTGGCGCAACAACGCTATTGAAGACGATGATTCCGTCGTCAGTTAGCACAGTTAGGACTTTTTTCATGATCTCTTTCAGTTCTCCGCCGTGTCCACCGATGAAGACGGCATCGGGACGAGGTAATGCAGTAATATCCGTTTCGAGGAAGTCGCCGATATGCACGTTGATGCCTGGGGCTCCGAATTTGCGGGCATTCTCATGGATGATGGTCTCACACTCAGGACGGATCTCAAAGGCCTCAATATGCAAATGAGGGAACTGCAGACGAGCCTCGATGCTGACGCTGCCCGTACAGAAACCAATATCCCAAAGCACATGTCTTTTCGGTAGGTCAAGTGCCTGAAGTGTTAGCAGACGGATGGGCATCTTCGTAATCATCTTCTCACGACCATCGAGGAGGGTGAACTCGCTATCGGGAATGCCAAAAGTACACAAAAGGGACGGTTCTTGCGTCCCGTTGGTAGCAAGCGAGCAGAGCTCGAGCGCTTTTTGTGTACTTTCAAGTATTACGCAGTTGGGCATTGAGAACGCTATTCGTGTAGCCTCTTCGAGTGTCAACTTTGTGACCTTTTCTTTTTCCGGATTGCCAAGATGTTCGCCAACGTACATTGTATAATTGTTATAGCCATAGTCCAGCATCCGTTGGGCGATGGTGGCTGGCGTGTGCTCTTTGTCTGTCAACACGCCTATCTTCCCAGGGCGTTCTATGAGGGCTTTGTCGAACTCTGGCCAGGGACGCCCAGTAAGCGATACAATCCTCATATCGTGATAGGGTATCACCAAACGATGGGCCAGCATCTGTAAGGAATTGAAAGTTGGATAAACTACGATTTCTGCTTCAGGCATTTGAGCTTCGCTCGAATTCAGTCGCGACTCGGCAGAGCTGGAACAAGCTCCGCTCTGCTCTCGCTGCTCCTTCATTTTACGCTTGATAGTATTGGCAAAACCAAAGAAGAGAGGGTCACCAGAAGCGAAAACCACCACTTCATCATGATACTGTTCGAAGACGGCATCGATGGGGACGGTGATATCTATCCACTCTGCGTTGGCAGGTAGTAACGGCGTCACAATCTCGTGGTGACGTTTGCCGCCAGAAAAAACCTTACCGTTTTTGATGATTTCTAACACTTCTGGCGGAAACCAAGGCTTTGGATTATCTGTGATACCTATGACAATAAACTTCATAAATCGCGGCCAGGTTTCAGTTGTTCTGCATCGTCGAAGGTGAGAATGGCATTGCAGAGCGTAGCGGCAAGATTCGAACCGCCTTTTCTGCCCTCAACGATAATCTTTGGAATGTCGCGGAAAGGCTTTACCATGTGCTTCGACTCTCGGACATGAACGAAGCCTACAGGCGCTGCAATAATACCTGCCGGATGAGCCTTGCCTTTACGGATCAGGTCGCAGAGTTCCATGAGGGCCGTTGGTGCATTGCCAAAGGCAAAGAGCGCATCTGGATGTTCCTCAACAGCC
>JAFZCU010000042.1 GCA_017556145.1 Prevotella sp.
AGCCTCGCGGCTGTCAAGCATGACTTGCTTCATAGGCCCTACCAGCCGCTCTTCGTCTGAAAATGTTTGTTGCAACCATTCCTCGGCAATCTGTTCCGATGTCAGGGAGGGGTTCCATGCCAGTCGTCCGAACGCATACCAGTTGGACTGTGCGAAGTGATGTCCGCACCAGTTCGTGTCATCGCCGATATTGGCCACACCAGCCATTGCTCTCAAACTGGCAGGCTTCACCCAACCGAAGAACTCTTTCCACATCGGGGCAAGGTAGACCAGATGATTGGCGGCACCCAGATACTCCTGCGTAATCTGGAACTCCACCATCATCTGGGTCTTCTGCAGCGAGGTGAACAGCGGGCTATATGGCTCACGAGGCTGAAAGTCAACGGGACCGTTCTTGATTTGGATAATCACGTTGTCGGCAAACTGTCCATCGAACGGCATAAACTCCAGACAGGCCTGATTGGCACGGTCGGGACTTTGTGGCGCATAGACAAAGGCACGCCACATTACGATACCCTTGTGGGGCTTCAGCACCTTGCCCAACATGTTGGCACCGTCGGCATGCGTCCGTCCGAAGTCCTGTGGACCAGGCTCACCCTCCGAGTTGGCTTTCACAAGGAATCCACCGAAGTCGGGAATCATCTTGTATATCTCATTCACCTTATCCTTCCACCAGCTGACGACGTTGGCGTCGAGCGGGTCGGCAGTCTTCAGTCCCCCCACCTTGATAGGCGATGCGAAGTTGATGCTCAGATACACGCGGATGCCATAGGGACGCAGCTGGTCGGCTATTTCCTTTGCTTTCTGCAGACTTTCGGTCGAAAGCGCCTCGGGCTTTGCGTTCACGTTGTTCAACACTGTTCCGTTGATACCGATAGAGGCATTGGCACGGGCGTACTGCTTCATCCGCTGTGGGTCAGGATTCAGGAAGATGCTCTTTCCCGCGAATCCACGCTCCACGGTGCCGTTCGGGTTGTCCCAATGGTTCAGAATGCGCAGGTCGTAGGCAGGCTGCTCCTTGATGTCGAGCCCCGTGGTCGGCTGTCCCGTCTGCTGCAGGCGCAACAGGTGGAAGGCGCCATAAAGAAGTCCAGCATCGTTAGCAGCTGTTATCACAGCCTTTCCGCCCACGCTCTTGATGGTGTATGCGTCGGTAGGCATACCCTTCTGTCGTTTCAGCACCACCGGACAGCCTTGCCAGTAGCTTTGCAGCTCCGACATAGCCGTACATTTCACACCTGTCACCGTGGCGGTCGTGTTGCTTTTCTCCATTCGTAGCCACAGACGGCTGCCGTCCTCGTTTTCTGGGGCAGCCATGCTCCATACTGCCACCAGCAGCATGAGAGCGGAAATCATGGTTCTTTTCATCTATATCAGTTTTTGTTTAAATTCGAATGATTATGTTACTGGAAAACGAACTCCGTCCAGTCGAAGTCGGCATGGCTGATAGTCTTCGTCAGCGTGTGGGCGAAGATGCCGAGATGCACACCCGTAAAGCCTCCGATGGTCTCCGTGCTCAGATAGCGATAGTCTTGACGAGCAAGATGCGTGAACTCCTTATTATCCACAGAGTAATACAAGTGATAGAACTGCTTGTCGGCTGTGATGCGTAGATAGATAATGTTCTGAATTATCGGAATCTCTTTTTCTATATGCTCCATCTCGCCGATGCGAATCTTGGCTTGCACATAGCGTTTGCCGCCACGTGCCACCACCTGCACGTCGTAGTGGTTGTGGTGGGCAGCATAGGCCGTGATGCCAGCCACACCGCCGTCTTTCAATCCCGATACATCCACCTTGGTTGTGGCTGTGAAGTCCGGCTCCGACTGGCGATGCCCGATAAACGTTGGGTTACCTATTTCATCGAGTGTGATGGTCGATGTCTTCAACCTGAGCCATCCTTTGCGGGCGTTCAGCGAATAGTTGTCCTTCTGCGGCATGTTCAGATGACTCCAATAGAGCGACAGCTTGTCGGCATCAAAGTCATCCTTTGAGGGTTCCACAGGCATCAGCACTTGCGGCAGCGTTCGGCATTGCATGACGAGTTGCAGTGTTCCGTCCCCGTTTACCACAGGCCATCCACCCTCTTCCCACGTCACAGGCGCCAGGAAGGTTTCGCGTCCCATCACGTGCTGCAGATAGCCGTGTGTGCGATAGCCCAGGCAAATCATCCACCACGACCCGTCTGGGGCCTGCACCAAGTCGGCATGACCAAGTCCTTGGATGGGGCTGTTCTGCATCTTCATGCTGAAGTGCGAGAGGATGGGATTGGAAGGATTTGATTCATAGGGACCAAACAGATTCTTGCTGCGCAGGATATTCACGTGATGGCCATGCTCCGTACCACCCTCTGCCAACATCAGATAGTAATAGCCGTCCTTCTTGTAGATATGCGGTCCTTCAGGATATCTGCCTCCTAAGCCAACGCCCAGATGATGAATCTCACCGAGTTGCTTGCCCGTCTTCACGTCAATCTCGCAGATCTTGATGTCGCCCTCCTTCCAAAGGAAATAGCACTTGCCGTCGTCGAAGAACAGCGTAGGGTCGCAACTGCCCACACAGAAGTCGATGTAGATGGGGTCGCTCCATTCTCCATTGGGATTGTCAGTATATACATAAAAGTGTTTGCGCGAGGGATAGACCGTCGTCACCATGTAGAATCGCCCCTCGTGATAGCGGATGGTGGGGGCATAGATGCCGCTTTGCTCGTGCATGTTCTCAATCCTCACCTGTGACTCACGAGTGAGACAGGCACCCACCTGCTCCCAATGAATCAAATCTTTGCTATGGAACACGGGCACACCAGGATAATACTGGAACGTGCTGTTCACCAGGTAGAAGTCATCACCTGCACGGCACACCGAGGGGTCGGCATGAAAGCCTGGCAATACCGGATTACGGAAACCTTGTGAATAGCCCGTCAGGGCAAGCAGCATGATTGTAATGATAACCAACAGTCTTTTCATGCTGCGAAGATACAAAAAAAATCGCTTTAACAAGCACAATAAAAGAATTATCTTTCTTTCCGCTTGGGATTTCGAGGGAACCATCCTCTTTCCACTCGTTTCTTTTGCTCGAAGAGTTCGCCGATTCCCCAAAGGGCCGAGGCTCCGAACACGCCCACAACGGCTGAGATGAGAGTGTTCTCAATAAACAAAGCAGCCACAATAGCCGCCAAGCCTACGAGCAAATACACAATCCAGGGGCGTGTACCCCAGTAGTACTCGGTCTTGATGACAATTGGATGCCAGATGCCTATGGTCAAGAAAGTGCAAATGGCAATGATTATTCCTGTGAAATACATCTTGTTCTATAATTTCATTATTTTCTACGATTCTATCTACTTCGAATGAAATCACCTTCCTGTATGGCTGCGAAGAGGGCGATGCAAGCAATCGTCCATGCAACGGGGATGAAGCAGGCCTGCCCGATGGCCATCACGCCGATAAAGAGAAGAACCCCCGTCAGTTTGTTGGCCTTGGTATGCAGAAATGCCATCCTGTGGTTTGCCACATACGCGCTGATGGCGTTGACGATTTTCATCAGCGCTATAAGCCCAATCATCATCAACAGCGCGGCAGGCAGTTTCAGCCATGGAAACAACTTGTATCCTGCTGCCAAGACG
>JAFZCU010000043.1 GCA_017556145.1 Prevotella sp.
ACCATAATCCCATTGTCGTGATAAACGGTCATCATGGACCTTCTCCTTTGGTCATCCACGCTAAGGCTGGCGAGACGATTCGTCTGGATGCCTCACATTCTAAAGACCCTGATGGCGATATTATCCAGTTCCTCTGGTGGCAACAGCCAGAGATAGGCACAGCGAAGCTAACTATCGACAATGCTGAGGGCAACATGATCAATGTCCGTATCCCTGCCGATGCCGCTGGTCAGAAGTTCCATCTCGTCTGTGAAGTCAGCGACCAAGGAGCCTTTTTCCTGAAAGGATATCAAAGAATCATCATTGATATCAATCATTGACCACCATCGAACTGAGCGTCGTGCGGCTTTGCCCTCGCTGCTCCCGAAATTCCAACGGTGTCTGACCTGTGAGGCGCTTGAAGTATTTACAGAAGAATGCAGGATTGGGGAAGTGCAATTCCTCGGCAATCTGGGCGATGGGCTTATTGGTGTGCATCAGCTCAACCTTGATGCGTGTGATAAGGGCGCGGTCTATCCATTCCTTGGCGGTGACGCCGCTGGTTTGGCGGATGATAGTACTCAGATAACGTTCTGTCAGGCACATGCGCTCAGCGTAGTAACCTATCTTGTGCTGTTCGGTGCAATGTTGGTTCACAAGCTGTATAAAGCGGTCGAAGATGGTCTGCTCGCGCGACTGTGAGGCTTGTAACTTATCGGTATGTTTTTGATAGACACCATCGTAGAGATGCATCATAGCGGCTACTAAGCTGCTGACCGTCTGACGATTGTAATCCGGTTGGTGAACGATGTGCCAGATGGTGTCAATGATATGTCGGGCAGTAGTAATATCGGCATCGCTGGCCTTCACCTGGAAATCGCGTACCTGTCCGTTGAAGGTCGACGGCTTCTGTGGCATGGAGAAATCGTCGAAGAGGCCGATGCCGTAGATTTCCAAGTCGTCGGTATAGGAAATAGGATGGAGGATGGTGCCTGGACCTACAAACAGGAACATGCCTGGTACGAGATCCTTTTCCACCAAATTGACTCTGACTCGGACATGTCCTCGCGTAATCATTCCCATGCGGAAGTCGTTGATAATGAACGGAGGCTTGTGCTGTTGGATAATCAGTTTAAACATACTGGGATCTCCATAGAGCATCCCTAACTCGTTATTAATAAAGGCAAATTTAAGTATCTGCTCCATGTGAGCATCGTAAACGCCCTTCATGCGCGAATAGTTCATGAGTTTCGGCTTATCCATACGCTATTTGTTGCTTTATTCGCCGCAAAGATAATAAAAATGCTTGATGTAATGCCATTTTTGTGCAGAAATCGAACAAAAAGAACATTTCTTTGGCTGTATGGGTAGTATTTCTTTCGCAAAAGCGTTGTACTTTTGCAGCAGATTATTAAAGAAACGATTATGCGAAGTATTATCTTAGGACTTTTGATGCTGTCGATGATGGCACAGGCGCAGACGCTTGAGGAGTGTCAGCAGGCGGCAGAACGTAACTACCCGCTGATACAACAGTACGGGCTGATAGAAAAGACAACGGAATTGACGGTGGCGAACATTCAGAAGGGCTGGTTGCCGCAGGTGTCGGCCTCGGCTCAGGCTACCTATCAGAGCGATGTCGTGTCGTGGCCTGATGATATGAAGGGCATGTTTGGACAAATGGGCGTCAACTTTGAGGGGCTGAAGAAAGATCAGTACAAGATAGGACTCGATATTCAACAGGCGGTATTTGATGGTGGAGCCATTAAGAGTCAGAAAGAGATTGCCCGACAGCAGGGAGAGGTGCAGCGTGCGCAGAACGAGGTGAATCTATATAATGTACGCAAGCGCGTGAATGAGATGTACTTCGGACTTTTGCTGATCGAAGAGCAGATACAACTCAATAAAGACTTACAGGAGCTACTGGCTCAGAACGAGAAGAAACTGGCCTCGATGCTAAAAGGCGGTACGGCAGCAGAAAGCGACTTCCAAAATGTAAAGGCAGAACGGCTAAACGCGGCACAACAGATGACGGGATTGCAGTCGCAACGAAGTGCTTTGATGCGTATGCTGAGCGCGTTTTGTGGGATAGAGATAAAAGAGGCGGTGAAGCCTAATCACGGGGACAGGTTGTTTGATGTGAACTCGTTCAATCAACAACCTGTCCCCATGATTCGCCCCGAACTGAAAGCTATTGATGCACAGTTGAGGTTGGCGAATGCGCAGGAGAAGGCACTCGATGCCGCCCTGATGCCTAAACTGGGCGTATTTGCACAGGGGTTCTACGGCTATCCTGGCTATAATATGTTCGAGGACATGCTACAACATAGGTTCTCATGGAACGGTATGATTGGAGCCCGATTGACCTGGAACATCGGTGCGCTCTATACCCGTAAGAACGATAAAGCAAAACTGAATGTTCAACGTTCAATGTTCAATGTTCAGCGTGAGACGTTCCTTTTTAATAATAATCTCGAACAGATTCAAGAGAACGAGAATATTGAGCGATACAAAAAACTAATGGCTGACGATGAGGAGATCATCTCGTTGCGCAGTTCTATCCGCAAGGCGGCAGAGTCGAAACTCTCGCACGGCATCATTGATGTGAACGATCTTGTGAAGGAAATCACCAACGAGAATGCGGCCAAGGTGCAGCAGCGGGTACACGAAGTAGAGATGCTGAAAGAGATTTATGACCTGAAATATACAACGAATCAATAACGATATGAAGAAACAGATAATAATGGCAGCAGGGCTGGCGGTACTGGCAAGCTGCGGAAGCAATGAAAAAGAGTATGATGCTACAGGTACTTTCGAGGCTACGGAGGTGACGGTGGCAGCAGAGCAGAGCGGTACGCTGATGATGTTCGATGTCAACGAAGGCGACTCGTTAGTTCTTGGCAAGGAAGTGGGACTCGTGGATACCACTCAGATCTGGCTGAAGATTCAGCAGGCTGGAGCCACAAAGGCGGTCTATCAAAGTCAGAAACCTGATATGGAGAAGCAGATTGCGGTCACACGCCAGCAACTGGCCAAGGCCCGTCAGGATCAACAGCGCTACAAAGAACTAGTGGCTGATGGAGCTGCACCCAGTAAGATGCTTGACGATGCTACGAATCAGGTAGCAGTGCTCCAGAAACAGCTCGACGCTCAGATTTCATCGCTGAGCACCCAACTTTCAACTCTCAACTCTCAAGTTTCAACAGTTGATGTACAGGTGAGTCAGCTAAAGGATCAACTTCAGAAGTGCCACATAACTACGCCCATCAAGGGCACCGTATTGGAGAAATATGTCGAAAAGGGCGAGTTCGTAGCTGTTGGTAAGCCTCTTTTCAAGATGGCCGATACGGATCAGATGTTCATCCGTGCCTATGTCACCTCGGCACAGCTGAAGGACATTAAGGTGGGCCAGAAAGCCAAGGTATTTGCTGACTATGGCGACGGCCAGAAGAAAGAATACGAGGGAACAGTTTCTTGGATATCAAGTCGTTCGGAGTTTACCCCCAAGACCATCCAGACGGACGATGAACGGGCAGACTTGGTGTATGCCCTAAAGGTGGCTATCAAAAACGACGGATACGTCAAAATCGGCATGTACGGCGAAGTTAAATTCAATTGATAATTGACAATTGATAATTATGAATGCCATTGAGGTCAATAATGTCAGCAAGAGTTACGGCAGAGTCAAGGCTTTGCAGGATGTGTCGTTCTCCGTGGAAAAGGGCGAGGTTTTCGGACTCATCGGCCCTGACGGAGCGGGAAAGACATCAATGTATCGCATACTCTGTACGTTGCTGTTGGCGGATGAAGGAGCGGCAATGGTGGATGGCTTCGATGTGGTAAGGCAGATGAAGGACATCCGTCGGCGGGTGGGCTATATGCCTGGACGGTTCTCGCTCTATCAAGATCTGACGGTGCGGGAGAATCTGGAGTTCTTCGCCACGCTGTTTGGCACAACAGTGGATGAGGGGTACGACTCGATAAAGGCTATTTACCAGCAGATAGAGCGTTTCGCCGACCGTAAGGCAGGGGCGCTGTCGGGTGGTATGAAGCAGAAGCTGGCGTTGAGTTGTGCGTTGGTGCATCAGCCGAGTGTGCTTTTCCTCGATGAACCTACGACGGGTGTTGACCCTGTGAGCCGTAAGGAGTTCTGGGAGATGCTATCTATGTTGAAGGAACGGGGCATTACCATCGTTGCCTCTACGCCCTATCTTGACGAGGTACGTTGTTGTGAGCGTGTGGCATTCCTGAGCGAGGGGAAGGTAATGGGAATTGACAAGCCAGAGATTATACTGGAGCAGTTTAAGGATATTTTCAACCCGCCAAGACCCACCCCCAAACCCCTCCCTGTAATGGAGGGGAGTGAATACCATCAGGGACAGCAACTATCTGCTCCCTCCCTCATAGGGAGGGCGGGGGGAGAGTCTGTCATCGAGGTAGAGCACTTGGTGAAGGCCTTTGGCGATTTCCATGCCGTCGATGACATCTCGTTTACGGTGAAGCGGGGCGAGATATTCGGATTCCTTGGGGCTAACGGTGCGGGCAAGACCACCGCCATGCACATGCTGACAGGACTGAACCAGCCCACCAGCGGTACAGGCACCGTGGCAGGCTTTGACATCCGCACGGAGCACGAACAGATTAAGAAGCACATCGGCTATATGAGTCAGCGGTTCTCGCTCTACGAGGATCTAACTGTGGCAGAGAATATCCGATTGTTTGGTGGTATCTACGGGATGGGAAATGAAGAGATAAAGGTGAAAACTAAAAAGTTGCTGCGTCAACTGAAATTCGAGGCGCACAAGAACGACCTGGTAGGTTCACTTCCTTTGGGTTGGAAACAGAAACTGGCTTTCTCCGTTTCCATCTTCCACGAACCATCCATCGTTTTTCTCGATGAGCCGACAGGTGGTGTAGATCCTGCAACGCGCCGGCAGTTCTGGGAGCTCATCTACGATGCTGCCCACCGTGGCATCACGGTCTTCGTAACGACGCACTATATGGATGAGGCGGAGTATTGCGACCGTATCTCGATCATGGTGGATGGTAAAATTAGTGCGATGGGAACGCCTGAGGAACTAAAGCGAAACCTCCATCAGCCAGACATGGATCATGTGTTTACGTACTTAGCCCGCGAGGCCAAAAGAGGAGATTAGTGTATGAAACAGTTTATATCATTCGTCATCAAGGAAGCCAAGCATATCCTGCGCGACAAGCGTACGATGCTGATACTCTTCGGCATGCCTATTGTGATGATGCTTATCTTTGGCTTTGCTATCACCAACGACGTGAGGAATGTGCGTACGGTGGTGGTGACCTCGCAGATGGATTATCGGACGCAGCAGGCCATAGAGCGACTGGCAGCATCGGAATACTTCACGATAACGACAACTGTCCCAACACCGAAGGATGCGGAATTAATGATACGCAGTCAGAAAGCCGATATAAGCCTCACCCCCAGCCCCTCTCCAAAGGGCGAGGGGAATGGTTACATCTGGCAAATCATGGCAGATGGTGCTGATCCCAATATGGCACAACAATGGACAGCTTACGCCCAAGCCATTCTCTCTCAACCTATCGGAGGTAAGAACTATTCACTCCCCTCGCCCTTTGGAGAGGGGCCGGGGGTGAGGCTTCTTTACAACCCAAGGATGAAGTCGGCCTACAACTTCGTGCCTGCCATCATGGGCATGCTGTTGCTGTTGATTTGTGCGATGATGACCTCTGTAAGTATAGTAAAAGAAAAAGAGCGTGGCACGATGGAGGTGTTGCTCGTATCACCTATCAAACCGCTGATGATTATCGTGGCTAAAGTGGTGCCTTATCTATTGTTGGCATTAGTGATTCTGGCGGTAATACTACTCATGTCGGCTACCGTGCTCGATGTGCCGCTGCAGGGTGGCCTTGGGTGGATAATCGTCGTTTCGCTCATCTATATCCTGCTGGCGCTATCACTCGGTCTACTTATCTCGAATATTGCTCAGACGCAGTTCGTGGCCCTACTTGTCTCAGCGATGGTACTGTTGTTGCCTACAGTAATGCTCTCGGGTATGTTGTTTCCTGTGGAATCGATGCCTACCATTCTGCAATGGATATCGGCTGTCATTCCTCCACGTTACTATATCCAGGCCATGCGCAAACTGATGATTATGGGTGTGGGCATCCAGGATGTTTGGAAAGAGGTAGTGATTCTCGTCGGTATGACCGCCATGCTGCTTACCATCTCGCTGAAGAAGTTCAACAAACGCTTAGAATAGGACAACATGACACTAAAGTATCTCATACAAAAGGAGTTCCTACAGATTCGGCGCAACTCGTTTATGCCGAAGATCATCTTCATCTTCCCCATCATGGTGATGTGCGTCATGCCGTGGGTGATGAATCAGGAGGTGAAGAATATCCGTGTGGATGTGGTGGA
>JAFZCU010000197.1 GCA_017556145.1 Prevotella sp.
GTCGCGGCTGACACCTGCCTTATCCAATATCTTTGCTGAACTACTTCGACCAATACCATAGATATAGGTCAATGCGATTTCGCCACGCTTATTCTGGGGCAAATCTACTCCAACAATTCTTATTGCCATTTGTTAATGAAAATGATAAATTAAAATACTGAAATTTCGAAATTCTGCTAAAAAGCATGCAAAGGTACGAAGATTTTCTCAAACCTCCGCATCTTTTATGCTTATTTAACATTAACCCTGACGCATTTTATACTTAGGGTTCTTCTTGTTGATAACGAACAGGCGTCCCTTACGACGGACGATCTTGCAGTCCGGGGTACGCTTCTTCAATGATGCTCTTGTCTTCATATTGTTGCTAATTGTTTATTTGTATCTGAATACAATTCTACCTTTTGTCAGGTCGTATGGACTCATTTCCACCTTGACCTTATCGCCAGGAAGGATCTTGATATAGTGCATCCTCATCTTTCCCGAGATATGGGCTATGATGGGCACACCATTCTCCAATTCCACACGAAACATTGCATTTGACAATGCCTCTACAATCGTTCCATCTTGCTCAATAGCACCTTGCTTTGCCATTCTTACTTTTTAATATAATTTACCTTCTATTTCCTGTACTTCTTCAAACGATGATAAAATCTCAGCCTTTCCCTTGCGGATGGCAATGGTATGCTCGAAATGAGCTGCCGGCTTTCCGTCTTGGGTGCGGATGGTCCAACGGTCCTGGTCAAGCCAGATATCACGCTTGCCCATCGTGACCATCGGTTCAATGGCGATACACATCGATGCTTTCAGCATCACGCCATTGCCGCGCCGTCCATAGTTAGGCACCTGGGGATCCTCGTGCATCTCACGACCGATTCCATGACCAGTCAGTTCACGTACGATACCATAACCATGTGCCTCGCAATGCGACTGTACCGCATAGCTGATATCACCAAGATGTTTTCCTGCCTCTGCTGCCTCGATACCCAGATAGAGCGACTCTTTCGTGGTCTTAAGCAACTGTTTGACCTCTTCGGAAACTTCGCCGACACAGAACGTGTAGCAAGAGTCACCATTGAAGCCGTTGAGAAGCGTACCGCAGTCGATGGAGATGATGTCTCCTTCCTTTAGTACGGTCTCCTTGTTTGGTACACCATGCACGACGACATCATTAACCGACGTGCAGATGCTGGCAGGGAACGGTCCTCCGTAAGGATTCGGAAACCCTTTGAATGTCGGAACAGCGCCATGGTCACGGATGAACGTATCGGCAATCCGATCCAACTGGAGGGTCGTTACACCAGGTTTTATATGTTTCGCCAATTCGCCAAGCGTTTTACCGACGAGTCGGTTCGCTTGGCGCATTAGCTCTATTTCATCTTCAGTCTTCAGAAATATCTTCATAGAAGATTAGTAAGCAGCCATGCCACGGCCGTGGATACGGCCAGAGCTGAGCAGACCGTCATAATGACGCATCAACAGATGACTCTCAATCTGTGCCAATGTGTCGAGCACGACACCGACAAGAATCAGCAATGATGTACCACCAAAGAACTGAGAGAAAGCGTCTTGTACATTCAGCAGGCTGGCAAGAGCCGGCATGACGGCAATGAAGGCGATGAACAATGATCCGGGCAGGGTAATACGCGACATCACTGTGTCGATATACTCTGCAGTGTCCTTACCGGGCTTCACGCCAGGAATAAAGCCATTATTACGCTTCATATCCTCTGCCATCTGTGTCGGGTTCAATGTGATAGCCGTATAGAAGTAGGTGAACGCAATGATCAGTATGGCGAAAATGACATTGTAGGTCCAGCTGTGATGATCAAGCATCGTGCGGACGAACCAACTGGCATTCTCAGGAGCTGAATACTGAACGATGGTCAGCGGAATGAACATGATGGCCTGAGCAAAGATGATAGGCATCACGTTGGCTGCGAACAGCTTCAGTGGGATATACTGACGGGCACCACCATACTGCTGGTTGCCGACAAGTCGCTTGGCATACTGTACAGGCACCTTGCGGACACCCTGTACCAGAACAATAGCCGCACATACAACTGCATAAAGGATGAGGATCTCAACCAAGAACATCACCAGACCACCACCTGTGATAGCTGTAAAGCGTGAGCTAACCTCCTGGAAGAAGGCCTGAGGCAGACGGGCGATAATACCGATCATAATGATCAGCGAGATACCATTTCCAATACCCTTATCAGTGATGCGCTCACCCAACCAGAGGATGAACATACTTCCTGCAGAGAGGATAATGATGGCCGGAACCATGAAGGCTGCCCAGGAAATACCTGATGCCAGGGCTGCGCCCGACTGCATCTTCAGGTTGATCAGATAACCCGGAGCCTGGAAAAGCAGGATACCCACTGTCAGGTAACGGGTATAGGCACTGATCTTCTTACGGCCGCTCTCACCCTCGCGCTGCATCTTCTGGAAATAAGGTACAGCGACTGCGAGAAGCTGCATCAAGATAGAAGCAGTGATGTATGGCATGATTCCAAGTGCGAAGATTGACGCATTGGAAAATGCACCACCGGAGAACATGTCGAGCAGCGAC
>JAFZCU010000044.1 GCA_017556145.1 Prevotella sp.
CGTGGACAGGCCCACAATAGCAGCGATTTCATCATACCGCATACTCTCCAGCCAAAGAAGAATGATAGCGCGGTCGAACAACTCAAGGCGGTTGATTCTGTCGTACAGCATCTTGATCTGCCGACCACCTTCATCAGAAATACTCATCACATCCTTGTCGATCAGCAGCGGAACGGTTGGCACGTTCCGTTTTTTGCCTCGCTCAACATTACTGCAGGTATTCAGGCTGACACGCCAGACCCACGTCTTTGGGCTGCTGTCGCCTCGGAACTTGGCAAAACCTTTCCAGAGATTGACCAACACTTCCTGGAAAAGGTCTTCCACATCGTCGGGATTGTCTGAGAAAAAGTAACATACCGTGTAGATTGTCTTACGGTATTCTCGGACCAGTTTTGTGAATTCTAATTCAATTTCATTCATCTTTTTTGGGAGTTTATTCAAACATTTAGTACCCAAAGTTTCCGATTCCTTTCGCGATTACTTGTTAAATGATGTTAATGGTTGTGGCCGGTGTTGCTCCTTTCACGCTGCAAAGATACGAAGAAATTTTGGATATTATTAATTTTAATTCGACTTTTATTTTGTATTTCGCTCGATTTGCACTACCTTTGCAGGCAATTATGAAAGAAGTGATTGTCAAAGACGAAAGGCTGCAACAGGCAGCGAAGGAAGGGATGGACGCTTTTGTGAAAGCGTTCGTCGATGCCATACATGAGGCGATAGGCGGCGATCTGACGGCCGAGACGATGGCCGAGCTGAATGCTGACCAGATCACGCTGCTGGCGTGGGACATGTTGCACGAGGAAGTGATGGACGGCGGTTTTGTGCAGCTCATCCACAACGGCCTGGGCGAGTTTATCTTCAAGAATCCCTTTGCCAAAGCCGTGAAGCAGTGGGGCCTGCGCGACCTGTCGAAGCTGATCTACGAGGGGCACACCCTCTGGCTGAAGTATCGCGGGGAGATCGAGAAGGACTGCACCGAGGAGGAGTTTATGGCGCTCTTTGAGCGGTTCCCGGAGTTTGACGACCTCGACGACCTGTTTGTGGAGAACGAGGAAGCCTGGATGGATGATATCGCGCACTATATTGATGACAACCTGGATCGCTTTGCTACTATAAGTGCATAGCATTTTGAAAAAATGATATGAACAAGGAACAAGAAGAACTGCGGAAGAAAAGCCCGGTACAGATCAAGAATAAGAAGGCTTCGTTTGAATATTTCTTCATCGAGACCTATACGGCCGGCATCGTGCTGACGGGGACGGAAATCAAGAGCATCCGTCTCGGTAAGGCGAGTCTGGTGGATACCTACTGCACCGTGATCAATGGAGAACTGTGGGTGAAGCAGATGAGCGTGAGCCCCTATTTTTATGGTTCCTATAACAACCATGAACAGAAGCGCGACCGGAAACTCTTGCTTACGAGACGCGAGATCAGGGAGCTGGAGAGTGCTACGAAACAGACCGGCTACACGATTGTGCCTCTGCTGGTTTTTATCGATGACAAAGGACGCGCCAAAATGGATATCGCCCTCTGTAAGGGTAAGAAGGAGTATGACAAGCGTCAGACACTCAAAGAGAAGGAAGACCGGAGGGAAATGGACCGCGCGATGAAGGTTTATAAATAAGGAGACAGGAGTCAGGAGACAGGAGTCAGGAGACAGGAGTCAGGAGACAGGAGACAGGAGTAAGGAGAGAAGTAAGAAGTGAGAGGTAAGAAACTAAACGATATTATCAAGGAACGCGTGCTCATACTCGATGGAGCGATGGGGACGAAGATCCAGACATACGGTCTCGGGGAGGCAGACTTCCGTGGGGAACGTTTTAAGCACATCCCAGGACAGTTGAAAGGCAACAACGATGTACTCTCGCTCACCCGTCCGGATGTCATCGCCGATATTCATCGGGCCTACCTCGCTGTCGGTGCCGATATCATCACCACCAACACATTCAGTTCGCAGCGCATCTCCCAGGCAGACTATCACTTGGAGGATGTATCGTATGAGATGGCCCTCGCGGGGGCTCGAATTGCGAGAGAGGCGGCGGATGAGTTCTCAACAGATGATAAGCCTCGTTTCGTGGCAGGTTCCATAGGTCCTACGAACAAGACCTGCTCGATGTCGCCGGATGTGAGTGACCCTGCTGCCAGAGACCTCGACTACGATACGCTGCTGGCAGCCTATGACGAAGAGATAGACGCACTCATGGAGGGTGGGGTGGATGTCCTGCTCATTGAGACTATCTTTGACACCCTCAATGCGAAGGTCGCTATTGATGCTGCCATGCGGGTTATGGAGCGACGCAACAGGGCGTTGCCTTTGATGCTCTCTGTCACTATCAGCGATCTGGCTGGACGCACGCTGAGCGGACAGACACTCGAGGCCTTCCTTGCCAGTGTCAGCACTTATCCCGTTTTCTCTGTCGGACTGAACTGCTCTTTTGGCGCTACGCAGATGAAGCCGTTCCTCAGACAGCTGGCCCGACAGGCTTCCTATTATATCAGTGCATATCCGAACGCCGGACTCCCAAATTCGATGGGACTCTATGACGAGACGGCTGAGACGATGGCACCCAAGATGGGCGAATTGGTGGACGAAGGCCTGGTGAACATCATCGGAGGCTGCTGTGGAACCGACGAGACGTTTATTGCAAGGTACGTGGATCTGGTTGTCGGTAAAAAGCCCCACGTGCCGGTTGAGAAGCCTCAAACGATGTGGCTCAGTGGCTTGGAGAGGCTTGACCTTACGCCTGAGGTGCAGTTTGTCAATGTGGGTGAGCGCTGTAATGTGGCGGGTTCCCGCAAGTTCCTGCGGCTCATCAAGGAAAAGAACTACGACGAGGCCCTCAGCATTGCCCGTAAACAGGTGGCAGATGGTGCCCTCGTGATAGATGTCAATATGGACGACGGCCTGCTCGATGCCAAAGCGGAGATGGTGAATTTCCTGAACCGTATTGCTGCTGAGCCAGATATTGCGCGTGTACCCGTAATGATTGACTCCTCCGACTGGGAGGTCATCAAGGCGGGTCTGAAATGTGTGCAGGGTAAGAGCATCGTTAATTCAATCTCGCTGAAGGAAGGTGAGGCGAAGTTCCTGGCGCATGCCCGTGATGTGAAGCGCTATGGTGCCGCTGTGGTGGTGATGTGTTTCGACGAGCAGGGACAGGCTACGAGTTTTGAGCGTCGGATTGAGATTGCGGAGCGGGCGTATAAACTTCTCGTCAATGTGGTTGGCATGAATCCGCTTGATATCATCTTCGACCCCAATGTGCTGGCTGTGGCAACGGGAATGGAGGAACACGACAGTTATGCGGCAGATTTCATCAAAGCGACGGGGTGGATACATGAACACCTTGCTGGAGCCCATGTGAGTGGCGGTGTGAGTAACCTGAGTTTTTCCTTTAGGGGCAATAACTTTATCCGCGAGGCGATGCATGCTGTTTTTCTTTATCACGCCATTCAAAACGGCATGGACTTTGGAATCGTAAATCCCTCTGCAAAAGTAACATACGCTGACATATCTCAAGCACAGCTTGATATCATAGAAGATGTGATTCTGATTCGCAGAAGTGATGCCTCAGAGCGGTTGATAGAACTGGCTAATGAGCTCATGGAAGCTCTGAATAGTCAGAGTAATCAGAGTGATCTGAGTACTCCGAATACTTCGAGTAATCCGATGGAGGGCTTGCCTGTTGAGGAGCGCCTTGCCCAAGCGCTGATCAAGGGCATAGGCGACCATCTGGAGGCTGATATCCACGAGGCGCTGGCGAAGTATCCCCACGCTGTAAATATCATAGAAGGGCCGTTGATGACTGGCATGAATACCGTAGGCCAGCTGTTTGGCGAAGGAAAAATGTTCCTGCCACAGGTGGTGAAGACCGCTCGTACCATGAAGCAGGCTGTTAATATCCTGCAACCCTACATCGAGTCTGAGAAGGCCGAGGGGGCGAAGCGTGCGGGTAAGGTGCTGTTGGCAACTGTGAAGGGTGATGTGCATGATATAGGGAAGAACATCGTGGGTGTGGTGATGGCCTGCAACGGCTACGAGATTATCGATATGGGTGTAATGGTGCCTGCTGAACAGATTGTGCGCAAGGCGCAGGAAGAGCACGTCGACATGATTGGCCTGAGCGGCCTGATCACCCCCAGTCTGGAAGAGATGGTGAATGTGGCCCGTGAGTTGCAGCGCGCCCATCTGAATATCCCCATTATGATTGGTGGTGCCACCACCAGCGAACTGCACGTAGCCCTGAAGATTGCCCCCGTCTACGAAGGGCCTGTGGTGTGGTTGAAGGATGCCTCGCAAAACGCCCTCGTAGCCGCCCGCCTGATGAGCGAGGAACAGCAGGTGGAGCAGGAACTATCGGAGAAATACGAGCATCTGCGTGAGCAATATCATCAGGAGCAAGATAATCTTCAGAGCCTGGAGGAAGCGCGGAAGCATAAGTTAAACCTATTTGAGGAACAATAGAAAACATAGAAGATATGGAGAATAGAAAATCATTTTCGGTCATGCAGCTGGTGAAAGTGGCATTAATACTATTCACTGTTCACTGTTCACTCTTCACTCATGCTCAGCCGAAGCGGGAGATGCGCGGTGCGTGGATCCAGTGTGTCAACGGACAATTCCAGGGGATGGGCACCCAGAAGATGCAGCAGACGCTGACCTATCAGCTCAACGAGTTGCAGAAGGATGGTGTGAATGTGATTATCTTCCAGGTACGTCCCGAGTGCGATGCCCTCTATGAGAGCAGTCTTGAGCCTTGGAGCCGTTTTCTCACAGGTCAGCAGGGAAAAGCTCCGCAACCTTACTGGGACCCCCTGCAGTGGATGATTACCGAGTGTCACAAGCGGGGGATGGAACTGCACGCCTGGATCAATCCCTATCGTGCCAAGACGAAGACCACCAAACAATTGGCTTCTAACCACATTGCCGTTCGGAAACCAATGAGTTGTTTCTCCTACGATGATATGTTCATCCTCAATCCGGGATTGCCCGAGAACCGTGACTATATCTGTGAGGTGGCCAAGGATATTGTCACCCGCTATGATGTCGATGGCATCCATATGGACGACTATTTCTATCCTTATCCTGTACAGGGCGAGAACATCCCCGATGATGAGCAGTTCCGCCAGTATAGCAATGGTATCAAGAATATCAACGACTGGCGACGCTATAACGTGAACCTCTTCATCGAACAGTTCTATAAGACCGTCCATGAGGCAAAGCCTTGGGTGAAGGTGGGTATCTCGCCTTTCGGCATCTATCGCAACAAACGCAGTTCGGAGATTGGGAGTAATACCAATGGTCTGCAGAATTATGACGACCTCTATGCCGACATCCTACTGTGGGTGAATAATGGCTGGCTCGATTACAACGTGCCGCAGATTTATTGGGAGATCGGTAACAAGGCCGCTGACTATGATACCCTCATCCGCTGGTGGAACCAGCATGCCTCAGGTCGTCCTTTGATTATCGGTGAGGACGTGGAGCGCACGGTGAAGTATACAGACCCCCAGAATCCTAACAGTCACCAGTTGGCTGCCAAAATGCGACTCCACCAGCAGTTGCCTGGTGTGAAAGGAACCGTATTGTGGTATGCAAAGGCTGCAGTCGATAATGTGGGCAACTATGGTACCGCGCTCCGCAATACCTATTGGCGTAACCCCGCATTACAGCCAGACATGTCATTCATTGACAGCAAGACTCCGGGTAAGGTACGCAAGGTGAAGCCCGTATGGACGGAGGATGGCTATATTCTTTTCTGGACTGCACCGAAGGGTAAGGATTGGCGTGACACAGCAACACGGTATGTGGTGTATCGTTTCACCAAGGGTGAGAAGGTGGATGTCAACGATGCCTCTAAGATGATGGCTGTCACCAACGTGCCTTTTTACAAATTGCCTTATAAGGACGGCCGTCAGAAATACACTTATGTGGTAACGGCGCTCAACCGTTTGCAGAACGAGAGTAAGATTGTGAAAAAGAAGGTGAAGCTATGAAACGGTTATGGTTGCTATTTCTCCCGCTACTGGGTGTCGTGATGCTTGCTGCCTGTGGCAGAAAGCAGATGTCGCCCGTTGATATGCAGAAGAAACTCGACAGCATCGCGAGACTCGAAACCATTGAGCAGCTTGAGATGAAGGGCATCCATTTCGGCAAGGATGTCAGTCCCATCCAGCTCTTCTTCGACAGCCTGAACATCCAGCCATTGCCCGTACGTTATTCCGCTGATTATGTGAAGTATCTGCCTAACTACACATCGGTGCCCTACGAGTTGGTGAAGTTTATGAATTTTGAGGGGCGCACTGATCCCAAGGCTATTGCGCTGCCTGAGACTGCTGGTACCCGATTGATGATTCTTGCAGCCGACGAGGGCGACGGATTGTATTCACTCTGGCTATATTCGCTCGACGATGACTATATGCCTGTCGACAAACTCTGTCTCTATGCCACCAATAAGGAGGAACAGAAGGAAAACGAACTGGCAGATCCTGAGGATAAGCTGATTCAGGACTTCGTGATCACCAGTGACTACGAAGTACGGCTTACCGACTATTCAGGTAAGTTCGAGGCAGAAGTACAAAGGGTGTATCACGTAGATATGTCGCGCAAGTTCTCGGAAGATCAGGAAATCGATTACGAGCAGAACGGTTCCGATGATGCGTACGATATAGAATAGGGGCTTAGGCGTCTTTTAGCAGATTGTCGAGGAATTCGTCGAGATCCTTGTCCAGATCCTGCATCATATCGTCGTCGATGATTACCAGATCGTCGTCTACGATATAGAGTTCCTCCAGTGGCTCTTTCTCATCATTCTCCAGCACAAACGTGTAGGGTTTCATAATACCCATGTTTTCCACCAGTGCCTTCTGATGATCGATACACTTGCGGATGATTGGAGGGATGACGGCGTAGAAGTCATCGTCGGTATTGTCGATCCACTGCTCTACGACACCACGCGTAATCTCCTCATCATTATCGTTATAGGTGATTACCTCGCCCGAGTCTTGGATGACTCTCACGTGGATGTCGGTCATAATCGATGTTTCCGGATCAGCGGGAAATTTTTCCGCTGTTCTGCGAATGCATCGCTCGATTTGCTGTAATGTCTGTTCTGTCGCTTTCATCTTATTTCTGCTTTCTCACGGCAAAATTATAAAAAAACTTTGAAATCGCAAACGATTACGGCCTTTTTTCGGAAAAAATCTTTGTTTTCGCTTGTTTTTTGATAAATAAGTAGTACCTTTGCAAATGTAAAGTCCACATTGCAAATTGCTAATCAATGAGTCAGAAGATCTCACATTCAGGCGTCATAGAAAGTATTCTGGGAGATAGCATCAAGGTGCGCATCGTCCAGACTTCGGCATGTGCCGCCTGTAAGGTCGCCAATCACTGCAACGCAGCTGAGTCGAAGGTGAAGGTGGTTGATGTATTTGGTTGTGACACAACCAAATACACGACGGGAGAGGCGGTGACGGTGTGGGCTTCGAAGGATGTGGCCAATAAAGCGCTGCTGTTGGGCTTTGGGCTGCCGTTTCTCTTGCTCTTAGGTGTGCTGGTGGCGGTCTTATATCTTACAGAGAATGAAGGGGTTGCTGCATTGACGGCCTTAGGTTCATTGCTACCTTATTATTTCCTGCTTTGGTTGCGGCGTGACAGTATTCAGCGCGGCATTTCCTTCCATATCGAAGAATAGAAAGAATACATAACTAATAATATTAAGCATTTATGAATTTCATCTTGATTGCAGTGATCGTCTTGGGAGCTATCGGCTTGATAGCAGCCGTTGTGCTGTTTGCCGCCTCTAAGAAGTTCGCTGTCTATGAGGATCCCCGTATCGCACAGGTGGGCGAGTTGTTGCCTGGTGCCAATTGCGGTGGATGTGGATTCCCGGGATGTAGCGGTATGGCCGAAGCCATCGTGAAAGGGGCTGATGCAGGAAGCCTCGAGGGACTGATGTGTCCCGTTGGCGGTGCCGACACCATGGGAAGGGTGGCCGATCTGTTGGAGATGGCGATAGCCGATACCGAGTCGATGGTGGCTGTCGTGAGATGTAACGGAACCTGTGAGCATCGTGCCAAAATCGTTGAGTATGCCGGTCTTCGCACCTGTGCGGCCATGCATGCCTGTGGTGCTGGCGAAACCCTTTGTGGCTTTGGTTGTCTGGGCTGTGGCGACTGTGTGGGAGCCTGTCAGTTCGACGCTATCAAGATTAATCCTGAGACGGGTATCCCCGAGGTCGACGAGGAGAAGTGTACCTCCTGCGGTGCCTGTGTGAAGGCTTGTCCGCGCAGCATTATCGAACTCCGTAAGAAGGGGCCGAAGGGTAGGAGGGTCTATGTTTCTTGTGTCAACAAGGACAAGGGTCCAGCTGCTATGAAAGCCTGTCAGGTGAGTTGTATCGGCTGTGGCAAGTGCGAGAAGGAGTGTGCCTTCGGTGCCATCACCGTCGAGAACAACCTGGCCTATATCGATTACACGAAGTGCCGCTTGTGCCGTAAGTGCGAGAAGGTTTGTCCGAAGCATGCCATCGTGGCCGTGAATTTCCCGGCTCCGAAACCAGTAGAAAGAAAGGAGGAACAAGTATGACTATCAAGACCTTTAGTATAGGTGGTATTCACCCTGAGGAGAATAAGCTTACCCACGAGGCCGTGACGCAAGTGGCAGCCTTGCCCAAGCAGGCCATCTTCCCATTGAGCCAGCATATCGGTGCCCCTGCCAAACCCATTGTCCAGAAGGGCGACAAGGTGAAAGTCGGTACGATGATTGCTGAGGCTGGTGGATTCGTATCTGCGCCGATTTTTTCATCCGTCAGCGGAACGGTCTTCAAGATCGATACCGCCATCGACGCTACCGGTTATCGCAAACCCGTGATTATCATCAATGTGGAGGGCGATGAATGGGAAGAAACAATCGACCGCTCTGACAAACTCGAGACCGTTGAGGCGCATCCGGAACTTACCCCTGAGGAAATCGTCACGCGTGTCAAGGATGCTGGTGTCGTCGGTATGGGTGGTGCCTGTTTCCCCACGTTTATCAAACTCACCCCGCCGCCAACGGCAAAGGCAGAGTGTATAATCATCAATGCCGTAGAGTGTGAGCCCTATATCACCGCCGACTTCCGACTGATGATGGAGCATGCCGACGAGATTCTTGTGGGCCTCGAACTGCTCATGATCGGTGCGAAGGTCACCACCGGCTACATCGGAATTGAGACCAATAAGCCCGCTGCCATTGAACTGCTCACGCATAAATGCACTGAGAAATTCGGCGGTTCAAAATATAAAGTAGAAGTAGTACCCTTGAAGCAACGCTATCCGCAAGGTGGTGAAAAACAGCTCGTCGATGCCGTTATCCAGCGTCAGGTGCCTGCGCCGCCTGCTATTCCTGTGAATGTTGGAGCAATCGTTCAGAATGTGGGTACTGCTTTTGCCGTGTATCAGGCAGTTATGAAGCATAAGCCCCTCTTTGAGCGCTATACCACAGTTACGGGTAAACGTTTGGAGCATCCTGGCAATTTTCTTGTCCGTATGGGAACGCCCATGCAGGATCTCATCGACGCCTGTGGCGGTATGCCAGAGGGCGACAACAAGCTGCTGGCAGGCGGCCCGATGATGGGTAAGGCCCTCACCTCTACAGAAGTGCCTATCTGCAAGGGAACCAACTCTGTGACGATTATCTCCGACGATGAGGCGCGTCGTAAGGACCCCCAGCCCTGTATCCGTTGTGCCAAGTGTGTGGGTGTCTGTCCGATGGGCTTGGAGCCTTATTTGCTCGCCAAGCTCTCTGAGGTGAAAAACTGGGAGCGTGCTGAAAGCGAGGATATCGTCAGCTGCATCGAGTGCGGCTCATGCCAGTTTACCTGTCCTGCTCATCGTCCGCTGCTCGACAACATCCGTCAGGGCAAATCTACAGTTATGGGAATCATCAGAAATAGAAATGCTAAGAAATAAATATGGGAAAGTTAATAGTATCTTTATCGCCACACACCCACGGCACCGACTCGGTAGAGCGCAACATGTACGGCGTCATCATCGCCCTGATGCCTGCGCTGTTAGTGTCGTTCTTTTATTTCGGACTCGGCTCTGTCATTGTCTGTCTGTCGAGTGTGGCATCCTGCGTCTTCTTTGAGTGGGTTATCAACAAATACATACTCAAGAACCCCAAAAACACTGTGCTCGACGGCTCTGCTGCCCTTACGGGACTGTTGCTGGGCATGAATCTCCCCTCGAACCTGCCGGTATGGATTATCATTATCGGCGCGCTGTTTGCCATTGGCGTTGCCAAGATGTCCTTCGGTGGATTGGGCAACAATATATTCAATCCTGCTCTGGTAGGGCGTTGTGCCTTGTTGGTGGCCTTTCCGGCACAGATGACCTCATGGCCAGTGCCTGGACACCTCCTGGATTACACCGATGCCGTAACAGGAGCCACCCCGCTGGCTGTGATGAAAGAAGCCATCAAGAGTGGCGATGCATCGGTGCTGAGCGGACTGCCAGATGCTTTCTCACTCCTCCTGGGCGACTATTCCATTGGCGGCGGTGCAGGAACCATTGGCGAAATATGCGGTCTGGCACTCTTGGCAGGTCTGGCCTTCATGCTGTGGCGCAAGATTATCACCTGGCACATTCCCGTCAGCATTATTGCTACGGTGTTTGTGTTCAGTGCGCTGCTACACCTTGCCAATCCCGTCTATGCTGATCCTTCTACGGTAATACTCTCCGGAGGTCTGATGCTCGGTGCCATCTTCATGGCCACAGACTATGTCACCTCACCAATGACGCCGAAGGGACAGCTTATCTATGGTGTCGCCATCGGTCTGCTCACCGTTGTCATCCGTAACTGGGGCGCTTATCCTGAGGGTATGTCGTTCGCTATTCTCATCATGAATGCGTTCACACCGCTTATAAATAATTATGTGAAACCCAAGCGCTTCGGTGAAGTGCCAGCTAAGAACTAAGGAGGACCCGACGCATGAAGAAATTAGAATCATCATTGACGAATATGGTGCTGGCACTCACATCAGTGGCAGTCATCATGGGTGGCATCCTCGCTTATGTGAACCACCTCACTGAAGGACCTATCAACGACCAGAAGGCGAAAGCCCTTGCCGATGGTATCAAGAATGTGATGGGTGTCAGCGACATTAAAGTCGCCAAGACCGACACCGTTCGCCAGAACGATGCCAAGGGCAAGGAGATGACCTTTATCATCTATCAGACACAGGATGCTCAAGGCACTGACCTCGGTGCTGCTGTTGAGAGCACCACTGGTGGTTTCGGTGGCGATTTGAAGGTGCTTGTGGGCTTCGATCCCGATGGTAAGATCCTCGGTTACACGCTGCTCGAACAAGCTGAAACTCCGGGATTGGGTGCTAAGGCCGACAAATGGTTCCAGAAGGGTGAGAAAGGCGACATCATAGGCAAGGTGCCTGATGAGCCTCTCACGGTATCGAAGGACGGTGGTCAGGTGGATGCCATCACGGCCTCTACTATCACTTCTCGTGCCTTCCTGCTCGCAGTCAACAATGCTTATAATGCTTACAAGGCCACGCCCTCTACCGATGCAGAAACAGGCGCCTCACAACAAGTGAAATAAACAACAACGGATTATACGGATTAAACGGATATTTGCTACGCGCAGCCTAATCCGTGAAATCAGTGAAATCCGTTGTAAAAGATAAAAGAATATGAGTTATATAAGTATAATCAAAAATGGTATCGTCAAGGAGAACCCTACGTTTGTCTTGATGCTCGGTATGTGTCCCACGCTGGCCACTACCACCTCTGCTATGAACGGTATGTCGATGGGTCTTGCCACGATGGCCGTGCTCATCTGCACCAATGTCGTCATCTCCTGTCTCAAATCGGTCACCCCCGACAAGGTGCGCATCCCTGTGTTCATCGTCGTGATTGCCGCTTTCGTCACCATCCTCCAGATGGTCATCAAGGCCTTCCTGCCCGATGTCGATGCATCGTTGGGGTTATTCATCCCGCTGATTGTGGTTAACTGTGTGATTCTAGGCCGGGCTGAGGGCTTTGCCTCGAAAAACACGCCCGTAGCCTCTCTCTTCGATGGCATTGGCATCGGTCTGGGCTTCACGCTGGGTCTGACGCTACTTGGTATCTGCCGAGAGCTTTTGGGCAATGGCAGTATCTTCGGACTGACCTTGCTGCCTGAGACTTACAACATCCTACTCTTCGTATTGCCTCCGGGTGCCTTCATCTCCCTTGGCTTCCTCATTGCGATTGTGAACAAAATGCGAAATAATGATTAAAGAAGATTATGGAGTATATTTTGATTTTCATTAGCGCCATTTTCGTGAACAACATCGTGTTGTCACAATTTCTCGGTATCTGTCCGTTTCTCGGCGTATCCAAGAAGATTGACACCTCGCTGGGCATGTCGGCAGCCGTCGCCTTCGTGCTGACCCTTGCTACCATCGTCACCTGGCTGGTGCAGAAATACGTGCTCGATGCCTTCGGCCTGCAGTATCTGCAGACCATCGCCTTCATCCTGGTGATTGCCTCGCTGGTGCAGCTCGTTGAGATCGTGCTTAAGAAGGTATCGCCCGCCCTCTATCAGGCGCTTGGCATCTTCCTCCCCCTCATCACCACTAACTGTGCCGTGCTCGGTGTGGCCATCCTCTGTATCCAAAAGGATTACAACCTGTTGGAGAGTGTAGTCTACGCCTTCTCTACAGCCATCGGCTTCGGCTTGGCACTGACGGTCTTTGCGGGCATGCGCGAACAGCTCGAACTGGTGAAGATTCCCAAAGGCATGCAGGGCATGGCCATCGTGATGCTCTCCGCTGGACTCCTAAGTCTCGCCTTCATGGGCTTCTCGGGTGTCGACGGTGGTCTGAAAGTACTCTTTGGCCTCGATTAAATCCTCATCATAAACAACTGGACTATGAGTAAGAAAAACATTTTGTTTGCGGCTGCGATGCTGATGGTATTGACGGCCTGTAAAAACAGTGTGAAAGCAACGGTAGAAACCATCGACTTACCACGTGCAGAAGTTCCAGAGAAACTGGGTGTGGCTATGGATATCTTCTTCCAACAGGCGACCAACGACTCGATGGACATCCATAGTGTGATGGTTGTCAAGGATGGTAAGGTCATCTACAGCCGTTGGCAGGGTGAGGGCGCCGACAGCGTACCCCATGTACTCCACTCGGTGAGCAAAACCTTTACTGCAACGGCAGTCGGACTGGCCATTGCCGATGGAAAGATGGCACTTACCGATAAGGTCATCGACTTCTTTCCCGACAAACTCCCTACAGAGGTGAGTGATAATCTCAAGGAAATGACCGTGCGCGACCTGCTGACAATGACATGCGGTCACGATGTAGAGCCTTCTTTCCGTGGGGATGCCGGGCAGGACTGGGTAACCTGTTTCCTCGCACACCCCGTTGTACATAAACCTGGCACTTTCTATCTTTACAATAGCCTGGGCACCTACGTGCTCTCTGCCATCGTGCAGCAGGTTGTGGGCGAGAAGGTGGTCGACTATCTGACACCCCGTTTGTTTGAACCCCTCCACATCGACAAACCCAAGTGGGAAGAGAGTCCGCAAGGTATCAACTGTGGTGGCTGGGGCCTGTATCTCAAGACCGAGGACCTCGCCAAGATGGGCCAGCTGCTGTTGCAGAAAGGCAAGTGGAACGGTAAGCAGCTCATTCCGGAAACGTGGGTCTCAGAAATGTCGAAGAAACAGGTTGAGAGCATCAATCCCGGTACCCGCATTGAGGAAGCTGAGGCGAAGGGCCTGACCAAAGAGACTAGCGACTGGATGCAGGGCTACGGCTATCAGATGTGGCGCTGCCGCCCAGGTTGCTTCAGAGCCGATGGCGCCAGAGGCCAGTATATCATCGTTGTGCCCGATAAGAATGCTGTCATCGCCATCACCTCGAATGTTGAGGATCTGCAGGGCGAGCTCAACCTTGTCTGGAATAACATCCTGCCCGTATTATAATGATTATCAACTTATTATCAACGACAATGAAGAAACTGAAACTGAATCTATGGATGCTTGCCGCCATCCTCACATTCAGTGGCATCACATTATTTACATCGTGTTCGGTTGACGACAGCTCCTTACGCTCCGATGAGAACGTGGTTCAGGAACCGCGCATCACCTCGACGGTCTATAAGGCCGAGTCGAAGATGACAGTCATCAACTTCGAGTATCCCTCTACCGACCCCTTTGGCAAGCCTGCCACACTCTCCGGCACAATTACCATCGGTGATGAGGTGAACGCCAGCGCGCCTGCTCGCGGACTGATGCTCTACAACCACTACACTGAGTATTGTGCCGACCAATGTCCATCGAAGGGTAACCTAAGCGTGCAGAAGTTCATCTGCGGAAGCGGTCTCATCACCATCTCTGCCGACTACTACGGCTTTGGCAGCACCGAGGACAAGCCCCAAGCTTACTGTATCTCAAGTGCCAATGCTCAGGCCAGTGTCGATGCCCTGCTGGCTGCGAAGAAACTACTGCCTACGCTTGGCTATTCGTGGAACGACGACATCCTTTTCAACGGAGGGTATTCGCAGGGAGGACAGACCTCAATGGCCGTAGTCCGACTGATTGCCGAGAAGTATCCCGATCTGCACATCACTTGTACCTTTGCCGGTGGCGGGTCGTACGACATTCCCGAGACTTACAGGCAGTTCATACAGTCGGGCGTCACCGATATGCCATCGTCGGTCATCAGTGTGCTGCTCGCCTATAATGAGTACTTCAGCCTCGGCATCCCTCTCTCGGAGATCTTCATCGAACCGACGCTCAGCCACATCGACGAGTGGATTTTTACCAAGAAATACTCCAGTGCGGAGATCGACAGAAGGGTAGGGTCTGAGCAGATAGCGGCCTTCGCCACACCTGCTTTGCTTAATCTGGAGTCGGACCTCTCGAAACGCTATTTCGAAGCCCTCGACAAAGACAACCTCTGTAAAGGCTGGACTCCGCGCAAGGACGAAAAGATCATACTCGTCCATCACGAGAAGGATAGGACCGTGCCTGTCGCCAATGCGGTCAACATGGCCGCCTTCCTCAAGGCACAGGGTGTTGAGAACCTGACGGTGATGGTGGGCGACTTCGGTCAGCTTCAGAACCTGACTGCTCACGAGTCGGGTGCCGTCATCTTTGTCACCACCGCCATCAGCGAGGTCTGCAAGATTCTCGGTATCTCTGTTTGGTTCAAACTTTCCGACCTGAATCTCTTCTGATTTCAGGAAACAATTCAAGCTATATTTGCAATGTGATATATAGCATCATTGTCAGTATATGAAGAAAGTGCTTTGGACATTGGTCGTTGTAGTGGCGGTTTTCGTTATTGCTCTGATTGGCGGTAGCTTCTATATGCTCGACTATTCGCTGGCTCCTGATCCGAACAGAATGGATACGGACTCGTGCTATCAGGAGCAGTTTGAAGCCTATCCTGAGAGCAAGGCGTGGGTTGACAGTCTGAGGAGGATGAATGCCTTGTGTGATACGTTTCTCACGATGCCGTCAGGCGAGCGCCATCATGCATTTTATATCGACAAAGGCAGCAAGCGTACGGCTATTGTCATTCACGGTTGGCGTGATTGTGCCATTAAGTTCTTCTGGCTGGCACGGATATATGAACAGGATTTAGGCTATAATGTGGTGATGCCAGAACTGCACGGCTGTGGTGAGAGCGAAGGCGATGCCATTCAGATGGGATGGAAGGACAGGTTCGATGCACTACACTGGTTGAAGGCATTCCAGACAGACACGATGGTGGTACATGGGGTGTCGATGGGCGCAGCTACCACGATGATGCTGTCAGCAGAGACCATGCCCGAGGGTATCAAGGACCTGCGTTTTGTCGAGGATTGTGGTTATACATCCGTTTGGGATGAGTTTGCTGGTCAACTGAAAGAGCAGTTCGGATTGCCAACATTCCCTCTGATGTATACCACAAGCCTGCTCTGTAAATTGCGTTTTGGTTGGTCTTTCTCCGAGGCATCGGCCTTAGAACAGGTGAAGCGATGCTGCTATCCCATGCTGTTTATACATGGTAGCAGCGATACGTTTGTCCCAACGCAGATGGTCTATCCTCTCTATGATGCTAAACAGGGTGAAAAGTCGCTTTGGATTGCCGATGGTGCTGATCATGCTTTGTCATATCGGGAGCATAAGACCGAATACATAGGAATAATCAAGGATTTTGTTACCGGCACTACTTCAAACAGCGTCATTGGTGTCGCTGATACATCCGACAAGCACACTGAGGCCTATATCAGACAACGTATCGACGCCATCTACAGTCAGGTAGACCAGTGCCATGTGGATCTCGACAGCGCGTTTTGCACGCAGCGATATTATTCACTCCTGCAAAGGGCATCGCAACTGAGCGGAAAGACGGGATTTGTGTTCTTGGATTACAATCATTGGATCATGGGGCAGGACAGTTCGCCCGATTGTTCCTTTACAGCCAAGAAGATTGACATTAATACCGACTCAACGGCTGTTGTGGAAATGGACATTCGTAACTTCGGACAGCATAACCCCGTAACTCTGGAGCTGAGATATGAGCGTGGTGACTGGTATGTGGATGATTTTGTGAGCTATGATGGTACTGAGCAGAATAAATACTCGGAAATCAAGGTCATGGAGAACTATATCATGGAGGAACAGAAAATACGCGAGAAGGGTATGGCGCTGACCGGTTACTGGGGCTGGGTGTATAACGACGGCCCGGAGTTGTTGCTGCGGCTCGTGATGAGCGAAAAGGGACTGGAATGTACAGAGTGTACCATCTATCGTCTGCACAGTTATCTGAATGTGAACGTGACCTACGACGGTACAGAACTCGTTCTGACAGATGTTTCAGACCATAATGATTCTTCAAAGGGGGATATTATCCTGAAATTGAAACTTGATGATATCGGTGACCTAACTGGCGAGTGCCACGTAAGCCACCGCTATCTGAAAAAGCCTTATGAGGGGACCATTACCCTCCGAAAGGATTTCTTCTTTTATCGCGACATGCCTAAGAGGTAAAGGGTGTTAGGCGTTGATTCTAACGCCGTTTTTCGGTGATGATGCCGTGTCGGTAGGCGTAGAGCAACTCTTTGAGGTCATGTACTTGTGCACGAAGTTCTTCTCCCTTATCCGTATCGGCCACGAGCATGCGATGTGCTGACATCTCCACAATCTGAATGGTAGACTTGATATCCGTTTCGCGTACAATGGCGTCGCGGGCAGAGGTGAACGGCTCATGCTGCACCAACTGGAAGCCGCGTGAGTGGTAGACCAGCGTGTAGCCGGCGATACCTGTTTCGTTGTGGTAGGCTTCGGAGAATCCGCCGTCAATCACCATCAGCCGTCCGCCAGCCTTGATTGGATTCTCACCCTTCGAGGCATGCACAGGCACATGGCCGTTGATGATATGGCGGTTTTCACCCTTCACTTCGAAGGCATCGAGGATCCGGTCGCACACCTCTTCGGAGTTACGCAGTTTGAAATAATTACCCTTTTCTTCCTTGAACGTTTCGGCATCCTTGAGGAAATAGCGTTCGAAAGTGGCCATCTTCGACTTGTCGAAGAGTGGGGAGTCCTTGCCACACCAGAGATAGAGGAAATAATCCTTGGCATAATCTCGTGGATATTCCTCTGGGGTTGCTGCGAGCTCACCGCTGGCACTATTTGTTTGGAAAGCAGCACGGATTAGCATGCCGATATTATGCATCAGGTCTTTACCTGCGTATCTCTTGCCGGGATAGATCTCTAACTCCTTCAGCGAGCCGTCATCGTTCAGGGGAATTGAGGCATGGAAGAGCAGGTTGGAGTTGTGGATGGCGTACATGCAGCCGTGTGAGAGCATAGTGCGGATATGCTTGTGGAGCTTCTCGGAGATGCGGAAAGAGTGGTGGAGCTTCTGCATAAGCAACGTTTCCTCATCGGTGAGTTTATTAGGCTCGACGGGGTCGATGGTGGGGAAGTGGCAGGAGACCATCTCGTAAGTCTTGCCGTCGAGTTCGCAGAGGCCCTTTTCATAGTCCACATGATCGAAGAGACATCGGTCTTCCATCTGCCACTCGGGATGACGCTTGAAGATCTGGGCTTCCGTCTTGAATTGCAGCACAGCGATGGCCTTGTGCATCCTGGCGGTCAGTTGGCGAGTCTTCTCGTCCATTTCATTGCCGGGTAGCAAACGGGGGAAAAATTCCTCGCAGGGGTCGTCGCCATAGACTTCGAGGGCAAAGGTGGCCAGGGGGACAAGATTGATGCCGTACTCCTCGATGGTGCTCAGGTTGGCGTAGCGCAGACAGAGGCGCAGCACATTGCAGATGCAGGCATCGTTACCGGCTGAGGCACCCATCCACAGGATGTCGTGATTGCCCCATTGGATATCCCACGAGTGGTACTGTCGGAGGGTGTCCATAATCTTATGGGCACCGGCACCGCGGTCGTAGATATCGCCGAGGATATGCAGTTGGTCGATAGCCAGGCGCTGGATGACGTTGCAGATGGCACAGATGAAGTCATCGGCACGCCCCGTTGAGATAATGGTGTTTACGATGACGGCCACGTAGGCGGCCTTGTCGATATCGTCAGTACGCTCATGCAGCAACTCTTCGATGATATACGAGAAATCCTCAGGCAGTGACTTACGTACTTTCGAGCGGGTGTATTTTGAAGAAACATCCCGGCAGACACGCACCAGCTGATGGATGGTGATGCGATACCAGTCGTCGAGATCAGTCTCCTGTGCCTTGATCAGTTCAAGTTTCTCTTCTGGGTAGTAGATCAGCGTGCAAAGCTCTTTCTTCTCGGACTCACGTATGGTGTTGCCGAAGAGTTCGTTCACCTTGCGTTTGATATTGCCCGAGGCGTTTTTCAGCACGTGCTGGAAGGCTTCACTCTCGCCGTGAAGGTCGGCCAGGAAATGCTCCGTACCCTTAGGCAGATTCATGATGGCCTCGAGGTTGATAATCTCCTTGGCTGCATCGGCAATCGTGGGAAACGACTGCGACAGCAACTGCAGATAGTGCTTGTCGAATTCGTTGTAGTGGTGATTAGATGTCATATTTTCAGGTGATTAGTTATACTTCCACGGATTTTCTGAGTGCCTCGGTCGTCGATGGGGTCTACGGGCATATAACCTTCATCGAGAAGCGTCTGCTCATGGAGCACCTGCATGAGGCGGGCAGCGAACTTCGTCAGTTTTTTCTGTTCGAGGGCTTCTTGCAGCAGATCGTCGTTGACAGTGTCGCGATAGAGCTCACGTGACAGTTCTATGAGGTGGAGCAAGAGTGGCTGTTTTTCTGTCTGGCGGATCATGCGCAGCAGGTAATCGGTCTCGTCGCCTTTGTAATCGCCAATCAGTTTCTTGATAGACTGCGGACGTTGGTAATTCTCAGGATAGTAGGCGGACAAATGCGCCGTATCGAGACTGGGGGCGGCAAGGCCGAGGATATTGATGCCATAGTCCACGTAGTTTCGGATGTTCTGTTGCTCAGCATAGATCAGCATGCGTCGCCAGTCAATGGTCTCAGGCACGTGGAGCTCCGTCCAGCGCTTATCGCCTAAGGTGCCTGCCTTGATAATGGTGGTCATCAGCTGATGTGTGTCGTTGTCCATCTGTTCGAGCACATTCGAATCGAGCACTTTCTGATAGACGGAGAAAGTTTGTGAGCACATCTTCTCACGGGTAGTGCTGTTGGTGATGACGGCATTGTGGATGACCTCTATGCGGGGATTCCACTTCAACCGCGCCAGATACTGCTGCTCCATCTTGCCGAAGGCAATCAAAGCATAGGCCTTCTCTACGAAAGGCTTCTGCCAGAGAGCGGTCTTGTGGAATTTCTCTTGGAGCGGTTTCTCTTCGAGTACCCAAGGCTCTAACTGACCATGCGGTGAGAGCACAATTCTGGCGCCTTGTTTGCGGGCGAAATTGCCTGCATTGACGATGCCGTACTGCCAGCATCCGTGACAGTGCACGATGTCGGGTCTGAGGTTCTTGCACACATTCTTGAAGTCTGCAAGATTGCTCACTGCTTGCACTTCTGCGCTATGTTGCATGCCTTCAAGAAGCAGGGTGACGTGTTGCGCCACCATCTCATCGGCTTTCGGATAGACATGCAGGATTTTCATGCTCAGAACAGATTACGGAAGAAAATGCTCAGACGGAGTCCGAGGAGACGGGCAAACCCAACATGCTGTTCGAAAAGTTTCAGCAATTCGTGGGCCTCGTCGGCTCTGACCACGATGAAATCATACTTGCCCCTCAGTTTCCTCAGACGGGAGCCTCTATGGCCGTCGGCCCGTTGGCGCTCTCCCTTGATGACATAGTTGCTTACCTCTTCTAAACGCTCGAAATTGTGCATGATCAACTCGCCTTTTCTGTAGCGGGCCAGCATGATGCCTGAGGCGTTTCCCAAATTGTCGGCAATGGTCTGAAGCCAAGCGTTATCCTCTGGAAATGCATTAATATCAGAAAAGATAATCCATTCATTCTTAGCAGCTTTTACGCCAATCGTTAGAGCAAGCCTTTTACGTACGAGGTGGATGTCGGGCTTGGGCAGGAAGGTGGTGTAGAGATGAGGATACTGCTGCTTCATGAGCTTCAGCACATCATCGGTATGATCAGTCGATGACTCGTCGACGACAATCACTTCATATCCCGGCTCATACGCCTGTGTCAGATATGCTGGCAGGTTCTCTTCGAGGTCCTTGCCGTTGTCGAAGACGGTCATGATGACAGAGAATCTATTCATCGCTAAGATATCCTTTGGGTAGTTTCCTGCAGTTATATTGTGAGGCCATGATCTCGCCGTATGCGCCTGCGCTGCGGATGGCGAGCAGGTCGCCGCGATGCGTCTTGTTGAGGTCTATCTGTTTGGCAAACACATCGGTGGATTCACAGATGGGTCCCACCACGTCGTAGGTTTCCTTGGGTTCCTCGCTGCTGATGTTCTCAATCTTGTGATAGGCCTGATAGAGTGCAGGACGGATGAGGTCGGGGAAGCCTGCGTCGACGATGGCAAAGCGCTTTGTGGCACCTTCCTTAATATATAATGTACGCGTAATAAGCGAACCACACTGGGCTACGACGGCACGTCCCAGCTCGAAATGAAGAGTCTGACCGTTGCGTAGTTTGAGTTTTTTGGCGTAAGTGTCGAAATAGGCCTTGAAATCGGGGATGGGCAGACGGTTGGGATGCTCATAGTCGACACCCAGTCCACCGCCCACATTGATGTGCTCTACTCTGATGCGATGGCGCTCCAACTCGTCCTGCAATTCATTGACACGATTACAGAGGGCCTGGAAGTCACCCATGTCGAGTATCTGTGAGCCGATGTGGAAGTGGAGTCCCACAAACTTCACATTCGTCATTTTCGAGGCTTCGTCGATCACTTTAAGCATATCGCGCATGGCGATGCCGAATTTGTTCTCTGCGAGGCCTGTGGTGATGTTGGCGTGGGTATGGGCACCCACATTGGGGTTCAGACGGAAGGCGACGCGTGCCACCTTGCCTTTCTTGGCTGCCAGTTCGTTGATGACCTCCAGTTCGGGAATGCTCTCTACGTTGAAGCAGAAGATATCATTGTCAAGTCCGAGGTTGATCTCCCAATCAGCCTTTCCCACACCAGCGTAGACAATCTTTGAGGCGGGGAATCCTGCCTTGATCGAGGCTTCTATCTCACCGCCGCTCACACAGTCGGCACCCAGTCCTGCCTCACGGATGATGCGCAGGATCTTGGGGTTGGCATTAGCCTTCACGGCATAATGCACCACAAAGCCCTCATGCTTGCCTGCCTCCTCGTTGATGGTGCGCAGCGTCTGGCGCAGCACATCGCTATCGTAGTAGTAGAAAGGCGTCTGGGTCTCCTGAAGCCTCTCTATCGGAAATTTGCCCTTTCCCATTACTTCTTGAAAATGGTATCGCTCAGCTTCTGGAGGGCACGCTTTTTGTCTTCCTCACGGATCAGGAACGAGATGTTGTAGTTCGAACCGCCATAGCTTACCATACGTACGGGGATATCTTTCAGGGCATCGAGGGCCAGGGTCTCGAAGCCGATGTTCGACCAGTCGAGGTCGCCCACAACGCAGATGATACACATGCCGGTATCGACGGTGACGGTACCGTATTTCTTCAGCTCGTCGACAATCTCTCCCAGATGGGCAGAATTGTCGATACTCATCGATACGCCCACCTCTGAGGTGCAGACCATATCAATCGGTGTCTGGTAGCTTTCGAAGATCTCGAACACCTTGCGCAGGAAGCCTGTAGCCAGCAACATTCTCGACGACTTGATCTTGATGGCGATGATGTTGTCCTTGGCAGCGATGGCCTTGATCTTGCCGTATTCGGTGGCGTTGCTGATAGTGGTGCCCTCAGCATCGGGGTCCATCGTGTTCAGCAGGCGTACGGGGATGCCGGCATATTTCGCAGGCTGCACACAGGTGGGGTGCAGGATCTTGGCTCCGAAGTAAGCCAGCTCGGCGGCTTCTTCAAAGTGCAACTGATGAACGGGCTCGGTGTTATCTACGATACGCGGATCGTTGTTGTGCATACCGTCGATATCGGTCCAGATCTGAATCTCCTCAGCACCGATGGCAGCACCTACGAGCGAAGCGGTGTAGTCAGAGCCGCCACGCTGCAGATTGTCAATCTCACCATAGGCATTACGGCAGATGAAGCCCTGGGTGATATAGACCTGAGCCCCCTTGTTCTCTTCGAGGATGGCGTTCAGTTTCTCCTTGATATACACGGGATCGGGCTCAGAGTTCTTGTCAGTACGCATAAAGTCGAGGGCATTCAGAAGCACGGCGTTGATACCGATCTCCTTCATATAGTTGACCACCATATTGGTCGACATCATCTCACCCTGTGCCACGATACTCTTCTCCTCGAAGCTGGTGAAGAGCTCCTTGGTGAACGAGCGCAGATAGTCGAACTCGCCTTTCAGGAACTCGCGCGTGGTCTGCTTGGTCTCGTCTTTCGAGTAGAGCTCCTCTGCGTGACGCATGTATTTCTGCTCCAGACGGTTGATTACCTCGTTGGCACCATCAGGATTCTTCTTGTAGAGATAATCTGAAATCTCTACCAGCGAGTTGGTGGTGCCAGACATGGCGGAGAGCACGACGAAAACAGGTTCTCCTGACTTGGTGACGAGCTGTGTCACCTCTTTCATTCTCTGGGGAGTGCCGACGGAAGTACCGCCGAATTTCATTACTTTCATTTGTTTTATTTTTTTAATTATCCATTATCCGTATATCATATTATCGATTTTTGCCATCTTGCCGTCTTCACAGCGATACACGATGCCCGGGTATCTGTCGAGCAGGGGCATGTTGTGGGTGGTCATAATCACAGCCGTTCCTTTCTGTGATATTTCCCTCAGCAGCTGCACGATATTGTCGGCTGTTTCGGGGTCGAGGTTGCCGGTTGGTTCATCGGCCACGATCATCTTCGGACGGTTCAGGATAGCTCTGGCGATGCAGATGCGCTGCTGCTCGCCACCGGAGAGCTCGTGGGGCATCTTCTCTGCCTTATCGTCCATATCCACATCGTGAAGCACCTCGCGGATGCGGGTGTCGATATCCTGTTTCTCCTTCCAACCCGTCGACCTGAGCACAAAGCGCAGATTTTTATAGACATTGCGGTCGGTGAGCAGCTGGAAATCCTGGAATATGATACCCATCTGTTTTCTCAGTGCGGGAATCTCCTTACGGCGAATCTCCAGCAGATTCTGCCCCAACACCTCTGCCTTCTCGGCCTCGTCGATGTCGAGTTCACAGTAGATGGTCTTCAGCAGGCTGCTTTTACCGGAACCCACACGTCCGATGAGATAGATGAAGTCGCCTTCGTTCACTTGGAAGTCGACACCCTCGAGCACGTTCTCACCCTCGATCTGACAGATGTTCGCTTTCTTATATTCTACTAACATATCTCTTATATTTTACATCATATCTCTCACCTCTTACCTCTTACCTCTCACCTCTAAATATTCACTCCATTTCGCCTTTGGCCTTGGCCTCGCGGCGCTTCTTGTCCCAGTTGGGATTGTGGCGCTTTCTGAGCTCCTGGGCGATGTCCTCAATGCGCAGACCCTTGCTGGTGAGCATGACGATGAGGTGGTAGATCATGTCCGAGGCTTCGTAGACCAGCTTCTCCTTGCTGCCGTTGGTGGCCTCGATCACGGCCTCTAAGGCCTCCTCGCCGACTTTCTGGGCGATGCGGTTGATGCCGTCCTTGAAGAGCGAGGTGGTATAGCTGCCCTCAGGCATCTCCTCGTGACGCTTGTCGATGAAGTCCTGCAACTCCTCAAGAAAGAGTAGGGGATTACTCTCGTTGTCCTCGCCCCAGCAGGTATCGGTACCTTTGTGACAGGTGGGCCCGTCGGGAATGGCCTTCACCAGCAGGGTATCATTGTCGCAGTCAACGGCGATGCTCACGAGGTTGAGGAAATTGCCACTGGTCTCGCCCTTGGTCCAGAGACAGTTGCGCGATCGGCTCCAGAACGTCACCTTCTTCGTCAGCAGCGTCTTGTCGTAGGCCTCTTTGTTCATATAGCCGAGCATCAACACGTTCTTGGTGTTGGCATCCTGAATGATGGCAGGCACCAGGCCGCCGCTTTTCTCAAAATCAATCTTCATCTTACAATCTTTTTATACTCACACAGATCTCACGGATCTCACAGATTTTTAATCCTTCGGATTATTTTCCGAGACAATGGTCGCTTGCGACCAATATCTGTGAGATCTGTGTGATCTGTGTGACATTATATTCTTTTTTTGTGACATATTATATTCTTACGTTGATCCCTTCGTTGCGGAGGTATTGCTTGAGTTCGGGGATGGGAATCTCACCGAAGTGGAAGACGCTGGCCGCGAGGGCAGCATCCGAGTGTCCTTCTATGAAGGTATCGCGGAAATGCTCCTTGCATCCGGCACCACCGCTGGCAATGATGGGTATCGAGAGGTGGTCGGCCAGTTCACGCAGGGCTTCGTTGGCATAGCCTTCCTTCACACCGTCGTGATTCATCGAGGTGAAGAGGATTTCGCCTGCACCACGTTCCTGTGCCTCGTGAGCCCACTCAAAGAGTCCCCGCTCCGTGCGCTCTCGTCCGCCTTTCAGGTAACAATGCCATCCATCGTCGTCGAGTCTCGCATCAATGGCACAGACACACACCTGTGAGCCGAAACGGCTGGTAATCTCGTCGATGAGCTCAGGCCGGCGGATGGCGGCAGAGTTCACACTCACCTTGTCAGCACCGGCATAGAGCAGGCGCTCCACATCTGCCAGTTCGTTGATGCCACCGCCTACGGTGAAGGGGATATTGATCTCCCGGGCCACGCGCGTCACCATCTCCGTAAAGGTCTTGCGCCCCTCAAAGCTGGCGGTGATATCCAGGAAGCACAGCTCGTCGGCTCCCTGTTCACTATACGCCTTGCCCAGTTCCACAGGGTCGCCCGCAGAACGGAGGTTCACGAAGTTCGTGCCTTTGACGGTCTCGCCGTCCTTGACATCCAGACAGGGGATTATTCTTTTTGCTAAACTCATAATTCTCAACTCCTTACTCCTTCTCTCCTCAACTCCTCCAAATCGATTTTTCCCTCGTAGATGGCCTTGCCGAACACAACGGCGGGAATGCCAGCTGCATCGAGGGCTTTGATATCGTCGATGGATGACACACCGCCACTGGCGATGAGGTGCAGCTCCGGATAGGCGGCCATCATCTCCTTGTAGAGGTCGATGGCAGGACCTGAGAGCGTGCCGTCCTTCGAAATCTCCGTGCAGAGCACATTCCTGACACCGGCGTCGATGTATTTCCTGAGGAAGGGCAGCAGATCCTCTGCCGAGTCCTCTTTCCATCCGTTGATGCTGATCTTGCCGTGCCTGACGTCAGCACCGAGTATCATACGCTCGGCACCGTATTTATCCAACCAGCTCATAAACAGGTCGGGATTGGTGACGGCAACCGATCCTACAGTCACCATCGAGGCACCGGCGGCAAAGGCCTTCTCGATATCCTCCTCGGTCTTGATGCCGCCGCCGAAATCCACAGTGAGTTGTGTTTCCGTCGTAATACGACGGAGTACGGCACAGTTTACGATATGCTTCGACTTCGCCCCGTCAAGGTCTACCACATGCAGACGCTTGAAGCCCAATGCCTCAAACTCCAAGGCCATATCCAAGGGTTTGCCGTAGACCGTTTTCTGGTCGTAGTCGCCCTTCGTCAAGCGCACGCACTTTCCGTCGATAATATCTATGGCAGGTATCAGTTCTATCTTCATCCTATATAGGTAATCATCTATAAACTCTAAACTTTAAACTCTAAACTTAAAAAGTTCTCCAGAATTTTCTCTCCCACCTTGCCACTCTTCTCCGGGTGGAACTGGCAGGTATAGAAGTTGTCCTTGTGCATCGATGCCGAGTAGGGTAGGATATAGTCGGCCGTAGCGATGGTCTCCTCGCAGATGGGCACATAATACGAATGTACGAAATAGACGTAGGGATGTTCCCCCAGTCCTTCGAGTAAAGGAGATGGCTGGTAATCTCTCAACTCCTTACTCCTCAACTCCTTACTCCTTATTTCATTCCACCCCATGCAGGGCACTTTGTCCTCGTGACGCTGCGGCTGGAAGCGCTTCACCTCTGCGTCGAAGATACCGATGCAGTCGGTATCGCCCTCCTCCGAGTGTTTGCAGAGTAGCTGCTGTCCCACGCAGATGCCGAACACGGGCTGCTTCAGGTCGCGGATCACTTCGTCGAGCCTGCGAGCTCTCAGGTAATCCATCGCCTCGGCAGCATGACCTTGCCCGGGAAAGAGCACGCAGTCGGCCTTCTTCAGCAGTTCTGCATCGTCAGTCAGCGTGGGTTCAATCCCCATCCGCCTCAATGCATTCACCACCGAGTAGATATTCCCTGCGTTATATTTTACAATCGCTACATTCATATTCTTATTTACAACGGATTTCACTGATTTTACGGATTGCTGCGCACAGATTAAATCCGTTTAATCCGTTTAATCTGTTGTTTAACTAAATATTATTGTTTTATTCTTATAGGTGAGAATCTTGCGCTGGATGTGCTTCGACACGGCATGCGACAGCACGATCTTCTCCAGGTCCTTGCCCTTCAGCACGAGGCTCTCGGGCGTGTCCTTATGCGTGATACGTGTCACATCCTGTTCGATGATAGGACCAGCATCCAGTTCAGCGGTCACATAGTGGCTCGTGGCACCGATAATCTTCACACCGCGTTCGTAAGCCTGATGATAAGGCTTCGCACCGATAAAAGCAGGCAGGAACGAGTGGTGGATATTGATGATGTGGTGCGGATACTCGGCAATCATCTCGTCGGAGATAATCTGCATATAGCGCGCCAGCACGATAAACGAGATGTCCTCCTTCCTGAGCAGTTCCATCTCAGCCTGTTCCACCTCGGCCTTGTTAGAGTGGTCTTTCTTGATGCTCCACACGTAATAGGGGATGCCGAACTGCTCGGCCACATAGCGCAGGTCCTCGTGATTGCTAACGATACAGGGAATGTCGCAGTTGAACTCGCCCGCCTTCCAGCGTGCCAGCAAGTCATAGAGGCAGTGACTCATCTTCGATACGAAGATAGCCATCCTTGGGCGCTTGTCGCTGTAATAGAGCGAGAATTTCATCTGGTAGCGCTGGGCGTAGAGCGTGGTGATATAGTCATAGAGCTTGTTGCGGGGAATGAGGAATCCCTCAAGCTCCCATTCTATGCGCATGAAAAACATGCCTTCTACCTTATCCACATACTGGTCGAGGTAGACAATGTTTCCTTTGTTGTCGGTTATAAACTTGGTCACTTCTGAAATAATACCCTGTTTATCAGGGCAGTGCAGAAGCAAAATAGCTGTTGTTTCCATCTAATCTGTTTTGTCTTTTTTGAAATCAGTGTGCAAAGTTACAAAAAAACTTGCAACTTGCCGCATGATTCTTCAAAAAAAACAATCTTTTACTCAATAAATTGAGTATAGTTAATTGCCGTCGGGCTTGGTGATGTTGCTTCCTGTCGACATGTGCCACACGAAACTGTCGGCATCGTCGGGCTTTGACGGGTCGAAGTCCTGCCAGTCCTCACGCAGGTAGTTCACCAGAGGCGAGTTAATCTGTTTCAGGCCCATCACAACCATCTTGGCAATCTCCCAGGCACCGTAGGGGTTGAAGTGGGTGTTGTCGGCCAGCGGCTTGTCCTGATTGGCGAAGGTGTTGGCAGGGTAGTGCACCAGCGCCTTTTTGGAGCCCTCCACACCGAGCGTCTCGTAGAAGGTGGTCGACATCTGTGTCAGGTTGATCACGGGCACCTGTTCCCTTTGGGCTACGGTCTTCATGGCCTCGGGGTAGTCGCCGTGGGTGTTGATGATATGGCCGTTGTCATCAAACGAGCGGCGGGCAGTCGGTGTGCAGAAGATGATGTTGCCGCCTGCTGCCCTCACACGGTCAACGAAGATCTTCAGATTTCTTGAATACGAGTACCAGGCACCGTCGCCGGCCTTCTTCTCCTTCTCGTCGTTATGGCCGAATTCCACGATAACAAAGTCGCCTTTTTTCAATTGTGAGAGAATCTTGTCCAGACGCAGTTGGGCAAGGAAAGTGGTACACGACAGCCCGCTCTCGGCGAAGTTGGCGATGGCCACCTGCGGTCCGAACCATCGGGTGATCATCTGTCCCCACGAGGCCCAGGGCTCCTCCTCCTGATCCACCACGGTTGAGTTGCCGCAGAGAAACACCGTTATCACGTCTGTAACAGGCTCTATCTGAATACGTTGAACAGCAGGTGATGGACCGCAGAATGAGAGGTTCAATGAGTCATCCCAGTTCTTGTAGTCCACCTCGCGAGGCTTCAGCTTTACGCGCATATCGCCCTCGATAACGGGGTTGTGTTTGTTGACGATAAACGACACAGTTTCAAACTTCCCTTTTTTGGTATTCACCATATCTGCATAGTGTCTTCTCGACTCTGCGCGTACCACTGTTTGTCCGGCTTTTTTCTTATTTCCAAGTGTCACCGTCACGCGGTAGTTCCCGTCGGGCACGGCCACCGATAAGTTGAAGGGTTGGTTACTTGTTTTGTTGAGCACGGTGTCAATCTGCGCTGATGCAGCCGTGTGGCTGCATAATATGACCAATAAACTGAATAGCAACTGTTTCATGCTGCAAAGATACAACGTTTTCCGCTTACTTCCAAATTTTTCCGCTAATGAAGCACCCCATATGTGAAATTTTTGTATCTTTGCAATGTTTTGCGCATTTGGCTCGTATATATAGATAGAAGACCATCAGAAAATGACAACGGAAACTGAAATCAACCTGATCCAGGGATTACGGAAACAGAATCCCAAAGCCCAGCAACTGCTGCTCAAGCGATATGGTAACGACGTCTTCGCCCAGGTGGTGAGACTCGTGCCAGGCCTCGAGAATGCGGAGGAGGTGTATCAGGGTCGGAAAGCGAGGTGGAGGCCACCTTCGGCCATCCGAATCAGGAAACGGTGCAGTTGATCAGGGCCGCCCTGAAGCACCTGCCACCCGACGAGCGCGCCATCATCACCATGTTCTACTACGAGGAGATGAGCTTGAAGGAGATAGCCTTCGTCACGGAGTCGATACCTACGACGGTGGCTTCGAAGCTGAGCAGAACGAGAAAGAAATTATGTAAAATCATCAAAATGTTGCAATCATGACAGAGGAGAAATTAAACGCATTACGACAGCAGGACATGAATCTGCGCGACGCCATCCGCCAGGACGAGATGGAGCGCCCTCAGATGCCTGCCGACCTCAACGCCAGGTTGATGCAGCGTGTGGCTACGAAGGAGGAGAAGAAGCCGCGTCGCATCATTTGGCCTTGGATTGCCGCCGCTTGTGTGGCAGGAGTGATGATGATCTGGCTGACACCGCCAAAGACGAATAAACCAACGGATGTCGTCGCTGAGAACAAGCCCGCAGTGGAGCAGCCTGCTATTGATAATAAGGAGGATGATACTACGATAGCGAAGGTGGAGACAGAGGCGAAAGTACCCGTATCTGCGCCGACAAAGGTGAAGAAAGTGCCTACTACCATTGCAAAGCGCGATGCAGTCCTTTTGGCACAGGAAACACCAGCGGTGGAAACGCCAGCGACACCAACGGTCGAAGAAGTCAACGACCTGGCTGTGGCCGAGACCGCAAAGCCTAAGGCGCAGCCTGTGACACTGACCGAGCGCGACATCCCAGTGACCCGTCCAGAGAACTACCAGTACACCCCCGAGGAACTGGCCCTCATGAAGAAACAAGCCAACGAAGCCTACCTGAAATGGGTGGAACTGGAACTCGAAATCTCAAAATGTAATTTAGAACAAACAGCTCAGAAGTGATTTTTAAAACCACGAATTAAACGAATTTCACGAATTATAAAAAATAACGCCATATGAAACGAATGATTATCATGCTGCTCATTGCTTGCAGCGCCATCACAACCGCCAGTGCCGACCCCACGGCAGCAGCACCCCAGAAGAAGCCTGAGAACGTCATCAGGATCATGAACACGTTGATCGATAGGTTTGGAGCGAAAGAGCGCCAGCACTATTTCGTGAACAGAAACCCCAATACGGGCGCCATCGAATCGAGCCTCAGAGCCGTCACCTTCTATTGTGATGCCCCCAGTACTTATATCCCGCAAGTGGTCGATGGATTCACCAAGGACGAGCCGCTGTCCTATCAGTTTATGCACCTGACGTACCCCAACGAACAGAGGGTCGCCGTAGATGTGCTCACCAATAACGGCCAGAACCGGACCGAGGTCAATGTGCGCATGTTCAAAGAAGAGGAGTTGTGGTTCATGTGTATCAAGAACCCTGAGAACCCCCAGTTGCGTGACGTTTATGCCATCTCGTGGAGATACTACGAAGACAAGAATATTGCATCAGGTTCTGTCTATATGATCACCTCGCTGCGCCCCGACCTTTATCAGAAGAATATGTCGAGCGCTGGTCTCCTGAGCGACAACAAGAACACCTTCACCATCGACGGCCGCGTGGGCTACGACCTGAAGGACTCCCTCTACGTGGTCTATATGGCCGACACCGCCGAGGAACTCAACAATGTAAAGGACAGCGACTTCGTGGCTACGATGCCTGTAGTGAACAAACGCTTCACGTTCAGCGTCGAACTCGACAAGCCCAAGGTAGGCCGTATCCGTACAGTGATGCCCGACGGCTCGCTCTGCGA
>JAFZCU010000198.1 GCA_017556145.1 Prevotella sp.
CGGTCTCTCCTATGGTGCTACCTTCAACATCTCGGATGCCCGTACGAAGATCACCCGTTACCCCAACAACCCCACGAAAGCTCTTAACAGCTATATCGAGGGCCGTTACATGAATGAGATCTGGGGCTTCGAAACGATTGGTATCGCCAAGAGCGACGAGGAGATGACCAACCATCTTGCCAATGCCAAACAGAATTCACTGGGTAGCAATTGGGCTGCCGGCGATATCATGTATCGCGACTTGAATGGCGACCATGAGATCTCTCGTGGCGCAGAGACGCTTGACGATCACGGCGACCTGAAGGTGATCGGTAACTCTACACCGCGCTATCTCGTAGGTCTGAACCTCAACGCTGCCTGGAAGGGCTTCGATATCAGTGCCTTCTTCCAGGGCGTGCTGAAGCGCGACTGGTGGATCGGCGGCTCATGGGGCGGCGGTCTGGAGTATCTCTTCGGAACCACTAACTCATGGGAGTGGTGGAGCGTTGGTATCACCGATGTACACGACTACTACCGCGATGCCAATACTTGGTCTGTACAGAACGGCTATCAGAAGGAGAACAAGGATGCTTGGCTGCCTCGTGTGCAGTTCAGCGATAAGAACGAGCAGGCTCAGACCCGTTACCTGATGAATGGTTCGTATGTCCGTATGAAGAACCTGCAGCTCGGCTATACCATTCCTTCACACCTCACCCAGCAGTGGGGTATCAGTGTCCTGCGTGTCTACGCATCGGCCGAGAACCTCTTCACCTGCACCAAGATGCCTCATCAGTTTGATCCGGAGTTGATGGGAACAGACGTAGACAAGAACAACGGTTACCCCCTTCAGAGAACATTCGCATTTGGTCTTAACGTTACATTCTAAATCAATCGCAATTATGAAACTATATAAGATATCATTCATAGCGCTGGCTCTTACCACAGGCGTAACCTCGTGTAACGACTATCTGGAGCAGGAGCCACCATCATTTCTGACTCCAGAGAACTTCTATACCAGTGAGGATCAGGTACAGGTTGTTGCCAACCGTTTCTATCAGGACATTCTGCCTGGTCATGGCGGATGGGACTATGGTACCTACACCACCGACAACAACACTGACGTGCAGATAGCACGTGCACCGAGCGCCAAATTCTCCAAGGACCTCTGGCGTACTAAGCAGTCTGGGGGCTGGTCTTGGAACAACATCCGCAATATCAACTTCCAGTTGGGTCAGTTGAAGACCAAGATGGCCGAAGGTGCCATCAGCGGCAACGAGACCAACATCCGTCAGTATATCGGTGAGATCTACTTCTTCCGTGCATACGCTTACTTCGAGCTGCTGAAGACATATGGCGACCTGCCCATCCTCACAGAGGCTCTGCCTGATGATGAGAGCGTGCTCGTGGCCGCCTGTCATCGTGAGCCCTGTAACGAGGTGGCTCGTTTCATCGTCAACAACCTCGACACGGCCATCACCTATATGAAGGAAGACTTTGAGGGCCGCCATACGCGTATCTCTGTCGATGCCGCCCGTCTGTTCAAGTCGCGCGTGGCACTCTACATGGGCTCATGGCTCACCAACTTCGCTGGTACACCGTTCGTGCCCAATGGCACAGGTTGGCCGGGAGCAGCCAAGAACCCTGGCTATAGCTTCCCTGCTGGTTCGCTGGAGAACGAGGCTCAGTATTTCTTCAAGACAGCTGCCGACGCTGCCGAGCAGGTGGCCGACAAGTACAAGGACAAGCTGACGAAGAACAATGGTGTCGTGCCACAGGCTGAGGGTCAGAGCAATCCTTATCTGGAGCTCTGGGGTACCACAAGCTGCGCTGGCAAGAGCGAGATCCTGTTGTGGCGTGAGTACAGTAAGTCGCTTGGTCTGAACAACGATATCGAGGTGGCTGTAGAGAAAGGAAATATCGGCACAGGCGTTACCCGTTCGCTCGTGGAGCGCTACCTGATGGCCGATGGTAAGCCCATCTACAACTCCAGCTTCACCTACGATGACTCAGAGATTGCCAAGGTGGTGGAGAACCGTGATCCTCGTCTCGCTGTCATGTTGAAAGTGCCTGGACAGGTGAACTGCTTCAAGAACGTGAGCGATGACGCTGGTACCCACTGGACAGAGACTGAGCCCACACCGCGCATCACCAATGCCAATGCCGAAGACGGCTATATCACGGGCTATGCCATCCGTAAGGGTATGACTCATGACCGTTCGCTGACAGCCAACGGTGGCAGTTATAACGTTTGTGTCGTCTTCCGTGCCACCGAGGCCCTGCTCAACTATATCGAGGCTGAGTATATGCTTACTGGCAATATCAACTCGGGTAAGATCCTGGAGTACTGGAAGAAGGTGCGCGAGACTGCCGGCTTCACTGGCGCCGCCGTCGACCCACAGGTCACCATTGCCGCCACTGACATGTCGAAGGAGACCCTCGACTGGGCAGCCTTCACTGCTGGAAAGGTGCTGACAGACGCCACACTCTATAACATCCGTCGTGAGCGTAGTTGTGAGTTCCTCGCTGAGGGCCTCCGTGATATGGACCTGAAGCGCTGGCGTTCTTATGAGCAGCTCATCACGAAGCCTGTCTATGCAGAGGGTATCCACCTCTGGGGAACACCGATGGAGCAGTGGTATACTGATCTCGTGGCTGATGGCTCTAGCAGTTCTAACGTGTCACAGAAATCAATCAGTGAGTATCACTGTCCTCATATCGTGAACATGACGAACAACAGCTATGCCGATGGTCTCACCTGGCGTATGGCCTACTATCTGGATCCACTGCCCCTGCGACAGTTCCTGTTGACGGCCTCCGACCACAAGACCATGTCTGAGAGTCCGCTCTACCAGAATCCTTACTGGCCGATGGAAACGGACAAACCCGCAGAACAGTAATAATCATCAGAGGCCCGAGGTTCAACACCCCGGGCCTCTTTTTTTGCCCATCTGACAAATCCCGCCCCCTCCGCGGTCCCTGTGCTTCGACATGCTCAGCACCCGCAATGCCCCTACGCGGTCCCTGAGCCCCCTCCCACGCGGTCCCTGAGCCTGTCGAAGGGAGAATCGCGTCCCCTGAGCCTGCGGTTGCTGAGCCTGTCGAAGCATCGAAGGGACACCCCACAAAAATACCTCATACATTTGGCAGTCTCAAACAAATTGCCTATATTTGCCGTTGGTAATCAACCGTCAATGGAGTGGTTCACAAAAGAACCGCCCATTATGATAACATGATATTAATGGATTAATCTTGGGAGAATGGATAGTATACGGGATAAATCAATAATAGCAATCGCGTTTACAATGCTTTTTACACTGTTTGCATCATGCCTTGTGTCTGGGCAGCAGAATGAGGTTGTGGAATTTGTCTATAATGGGACAGATAGTGTAGAACTTAACATAGAAAGAGATTCCATCTATGCAGATGGGGCAGATCCCTATGGAGTATATAGCAAGTCAGAAGGTATTATGGTAAATGATACAATGGCTGTTGAATATGCTAAGCTGATTCTTTTCCAAATATACGGAAAGGAGCAAATTGAGAAACAGAGGCCATATTCTGTCAGGTTGCTTAATGGGACCGTATGGAGCGTTACAGGAAACCTGCGAGATGATATGGAGGGAGGTGTCTTTTCTGTAATGATTAATAAAGCAGACGGTCGTGTGCTGATGGTTTCTCATTCGAAATAAGAATAGGCCACCCAAGACTGGATATGCGCAAGATAATTTGATAAGATAGAACCC
>JAFZCU010000199.1 GCA_017556145.1 Prevotella sp.
GTTCGACAAGCCGAAGGATGATAACATCACGCCCGAGATGTATGAGAACTGCCGGTATGTCTACTATCCAGTGGATTCGGACTCCGTGGCCATCGACTCGCTCGACTTTGAAGGCATCGAGGAATACCAAGAGCTCGACGAGAATGGCAATCCCATCCCAAAGCCCATCGAGCCCGCTGAACCTGAGGATGCCAACCAGCATCCCACTGACGCCCCCGTCGGCGAGGCTACTAAAAATGAAGAATAAGCAACCCCATACACAATGAATAACATTACTGAGAAAGAAGGCATCGTAGATGCCAGAGAATTGGGCATGCCCAAGTATGTGATCTTAGGTATACAGCATTTGTTTGCCATGTTCGGTGCCACCATTCTGGTGCCTGTTCTGACAGGGCTCTCCGTATCATCTACCCTACTCTTTGCAGGTATCGGCACATTAGTTTTCCACTTCGTGAGCAAGTTGAAGGTTCCTGCTTTCCTCGGTTCGTCGTTTGCCTTCTTAGGCGGTTATATGTCTGTTAAGACATTAGGCGTGGAGCAGGGCATGACGGAGACGCTGGCCTTGGACTATGCTTGTGTGGGCGTGTTCTTCGCAGGCCTATGCTATTTTGTGATGGCAGGTCTTATCAAGTCGTTCGGCATTGACAAGATCCTAAAATTCTTCCCACCGTTAGTGACGGGGCCGATGATTATTGCAATCGGACTAGTGCTTTCGGGCAGCGCAATACAGAATTGCACTACCAACTGGACGCTGGCCCTTGTGGCTGTGGCTACGGTGATTATTGCCAGTGTATGGGGCAAGGGCATCATCAGGATCATCCCCATCTTGTTGGGTGTGCTGGTGAGCTATGGGCTTGCTGTCGCAATGGGCAAGGTGGACTTCACAGCATTGAACGATGCAGCTTGGATAGGACTGCCATTCAGCCGAGAGCAGACCGTGCTGGCGGTGTTTGACGAGGTGGACAAGCCTTTCCTTATATCGACCATCATTGCCATCCTGCCGATTGCCATTGCAACCATCATGGAGCATATCGGCGACATGTGCGCCATCTCATCGACCGTTGGCAAGGACTTTTTGAAAGAGCCTGGCCTGCACCGTACGCTGATGGGCGATGGCCTTGCCACTGCGTTGGCTTCACTCTTCGGAGCTCCTGCCAACACAACTTATGGTGAGAATACGGGTGTGCTGAACCTCACGAAGGTGTTTGACCCAGCTGTGATCCGTCTGGCAGCCATCTTCGCTATCCTGCTCTCTTTCTGTCCTAAGTTTGCCTGTCTGATCGGCCTGATTCCCACTGCCACCATCGGCGGTGTGAGCCTTATTCTCTATGGAATGATTTCAGCTGTCGGTGTGCGCAATCTGATTGAGGATAGCGTGGACTTCAACTCTTCGCGTAATGTCTTCGTGGCAGCCTCTATATTGGTCATCGCCATTGGTGTAAAATACGGGGCTGACGATAATGTGAGCATCGGCCCAATCCATTTCTCAGGGCTGGCACTGTCGGCCCTTGTTGGTGTCACGCTGAATGCTGTTCTGCCAGGAAAGCTTGGCATGAAGGTCAAGAGCGTCCACGGAAAGGACAAGATATAAAGAAATCCCCCGCCAACCGGCGGGGGATTTCTTTATGATTAACCTCCGAAGTTATCGTACATAATGCTTTCGGGATCAACACCGAGCGAGTCGAGCATCGAGACGACGGCTGCCGACATCGGGCCGGGGCCGCACATGTAGTACTCCACATCCTCGGGGGCCTCGTGGTCCTTCAGATAGGTGTTGAGCATCACCTGATGGACGAAGCCCGGGGTGTACTTCACGCCAGCAGCATCGGCTGCGGGATCGGGACGGTCGAGGGCCAGGTGGAAGTGGAAGTTGGGGAACTCCTTCTCTAAGCCCAGGAAGTCGTCGAGATAGAATACCTCGTTGAGTGCGCGGGCACCATAGAAGTAGTGCATCTCGCGATCGGTGGTGTGGAGCGTCTTCGTCATGTGCATGATCTGTGCGCGCAACGGGGCCATACCGGCACCACCACCAACCCAGATCATCTCCTTCTTCGAGTCGAAGTGCGGGTGGAAATCGCCGAACGGACCACTCATGATGACCTTGTCACCGGGTTTCAACGAGAAGATATAGGAAGAAGCGATACCTGGGTTGACGTCCATGAAGCCACTCTTGTCGGGCTTGAACGGCGGCGTAGCGATACGTACCGTCAGCATGAAGACATCGCCCTCGGCGGGATAGTTGGCCATAGAGTAGGCACGGATGGTATCCTCGGGGTTCTTACACTTCAATGGGAACAGACCGAACTTCTCCCAGCTGGGCAGATACTCGTCGCCGATCAGGCTCTTGTCGAAGTCCTTATCGTAGTCGATGCAATCGAACTTAGGAATCTTAATCTGGGCGTAAGAGCCAGGCAGGAAGTCCATGTGCTCGCCTGGAGGCAACTGTACCTTGAACTCTTTGATGAACGTAGCCACGTTCTTATTGGAGATGACGGTACACTCGTACTCCTTGACGCCGAGGATCGACTCGTCGACATGGATCTTCAGATCGCCCTTCACCTTACACTGGCAGCCGAGACGCCAATGATCCTTGATCTGCTTACGGGTGAAGTGAGGCTTCTCGGAGTCGAGGATCTCGCCCCCACCCTCCAGAACCTGTACCTTACACTGTCCGCAACTGGCCTTACCACCGCAGGCTGAAGGCAGGAAGATGCCGTTCTGGTTGAGCGTCGCCATCAGGTTGTTGCCCTGAGGAACGTTGATGGTACGGTCGCCGTTAATCTCGATATTCACATTGCCCGAGGGCGAGAGATACTTCTTCGCTACGAGCAGGATAATCACCAACAGGATGATCACCAGCAGGAATACTGCTATACTATATGCTATAAACTGTGCCATACCTTATCAAATATTAAGTCCAGAGAAACACATCATCGCCATAGCCATGAGGCCGACGGTAATAAACACAATGCCGAGACCCTGTAGGGGCTTGGGAACGTCCGAATACTGCATCTTTTCGCGGATGGCTCCCATGGCCACGATGGCCAGCGTCCAACCGATACCCGAGCCAAAACCATAGACCATGGCATCCCAGATGGAGGTAATGGCCTGCGAATTGGTAGGCTCCATGAGGATGCGCTGCTGCATGAACAGCGAAGCACCCATGATGGCGCAGTTCACTGCGATCAGAGGCAGGAAGATACCTAGGGCAGCATAGAGCGAGGGCGAGTATTTCTCAACCGTCATCTCGACCAGTTGCACCATACCGGCAATCACAGCGATAAAGAGGATAAACGACAGGTAGCTCAGGTCGACGCCCTCAGCGAGGCAGTTGGGACCTAAGACCTTGGTCTGCAACAGATAGTTGACGGGTACAGTCACCGTGAGTACGAAGGTCACAGCCATACCGAGACCCAACGAGGTCTTCACCGTCTTCGACACAGCAAGGTAGGAACACATGCCGAGGAAGAAGGCGAAAATCATATTGTCGACAAAGATCGACCTAAACAGTAATGATATTGCGTGTTCCACAACTTACTTCTCCTTATAAAAATATGCACGATGTACCCAAATCACACAACCAACGAGGATGAGCGCCATAGCAGGCATCGTCATCATACCGTTGTTGACATAGCCGAAGTCGTAGACGCTGTCGGGGATAATCTGGAAGCCCAGCAGCGAGCCGCGTCCGAGGAACTCCCGAACGGCACCCACGATGACCAGGATCATGGCATAGCCAAGACCATTGCCCACACCGTCGAGGAACGAGGGCCAGGGCTTGTTCTGCATGGCGAAGGCCTCGAGGCGGCCCATCAGGATACAGTTGGTGATGATCAGACCGACATACACAGAGAGCTGAACGCTGACGTCGTAGGCGAAAGCCTTCAGGATCTGAGA
>JAFZCU010000200.1 GCA_017556145.1 Prevotella sp.
GCCATCTACTCCATCTGCCACAACGAGTCGCTCTTCCAGTATCTCAAGGATGAGGGCAAGCGTGAGGTGGACCAGATTACCTGGGAGAAGGTGGGCGCCTGGATCCGCACCCTCTATCGCCGTACCCTCGGCTGGGAAGAGTGATTAAAGGATAAATGATAAAGAATAAATGATAAAGAATAAATGATAAAGATATGAAAACGATTTGTTTATATTTCGAGATACATCAGATTATTCATCTGAAGCGTTACCGTTTCTTCGACATCGGTACCGATCATTATTATTACGATGACTACGAGAACGAGCGTAGCATCACCGACATCGCTGAGCGTTCGTACATGCCCGCACTCAACACCCTGCTCAATATGATTAATGAGAACGGCAAGTATTTCAAGGTGGCTTTCTCACTGTCGGGCACCGGCATCGAGCAGTTGGAGTATCACGCGCCGCAAGTGATTGAGATGTTGCAGAAGCTGAACGAGACCGGTTGCGTGGAGTTCCTCGCAGAGCCTTACAGCCATGGCCTGTCATCACTGGCTAACGAGGAGACTTTCGCCCTCGACGTGAAGAAACAGGCTGCGAAGATTGAGGAGCTCTTTGGCAAGAAACCCACCGTGGCCCGTAACTCTTCGCTTATCTATAGCGATGACATTGGCGCACAGATTGCCGCCATGGGCTTCAAGGGTATGCTCACCGAGGGTGCCAAGCATGTGCTCGGCTGGAAGTCGCCGCACTATGTCTACAACTGTAATATCGCCCCCAACCTGAAGCTGTTGCTCCGCGATGTCGAACTGTCGGATGATATCTCTCTGCGCTTCAACAACTCCGAGTGGGACGGCTATCCTCTGTTTGCTGATTCCTATATCGATCGCATTGCCCGTCTGCCGGAAGAGGAGCAGATCATCAATATCTTCATGGAACTCTCTGCCCTGGGTATCGCCCAGCCGCTGAGTTCGAACATCCTCGACTTCATCCACGCACTGCCCGCCTGTGCCAAGGAGAAAGGTATCACCTTCTCTACACCGACGGAGATCTGCAAGGCCTGCAAGAGTGTGGGTAACCTCGATGTGCCCGATACTCTCTCTTGGGTCGATGAGGAGCGCGACGTGAGTTGCTGGTTGGGTAACGCCATGCAGCACGAGGCTTTCAACAAGCTCTACAGCGTGGCCGACCGTCTGCGTATCGCCAATGATCCGCGCATCAATCAGGACTGGGACTATCTACAGGCTTCCAACAACTTCCGCTTCATGACCACCAAGCCTTCGAATGTGGGGCTCGACCGAGGCATCTACAGTGGACCGTTTGATGCGTTTACCAATTATATGAACATCCTTGGTGACTTCATCAACAGGGTGAATGCCCTTTATCCGCTCGATATCGACAACGATGAACTCGAAGGTCTGCTGACGACCATCAAGAACCAGGGCGACGAAATCGAGATGAAGGATAAGGAGATTACCCGCCTGAAGGCCAAACTCGAGAAGTTAGAGGCTGCTAAACCTGCAAAGCCGAAGGCAGAGAAGAAGCCGGCTGCGAAGAAACCCGCTGCCAAGGCTAAATAAGAATAATCCCCCGCAACCGCGGGGGATTATTCTTTTATTTGATAGTCACAATCTTCTTCTGCAGGTCTTTGTCGGCGCTGGAGGTGCCGACCAGCAGTTCGTATTTGCCGGGGACGACACGCATGGTGTTGGTCTTGGCATCCCAGCCTTCGAAACGCTCATGGGGTAGGGGGATGCTCAAGGTTTTCACCTCTCCGGGAGCCAGAGAGATCTGACCGTAGGCTTTCAGCGACTTCAGGGGCCCGTCGGTGTCGGCAATGCGACGGATGTAGACCTGGATGGTTTCAAGGCCTTCACTTGTACCGGTATTCTTCACTTTCACACGGATGCTCTGGTTCTTGAACTCGGGCTTGCCGATGTCGAAGGTCGTATAGCTCAGACCGTAGCCGAAGGGGAAGAGGGCTTCTCCACGGAAATAGCGGTAGGTGCGGTTCGCCATCGAGTAGTCGAGAAAGTCGGGCAGGTCGTCGGCACACTTATAGAAGGTGATGGGCAACTTGCCACTGGGATTATATTGGCCGAAGAGAACCTCTGCCAGCGCCTGTCCTCCCTGCTCACCACCATACCACCATTGGAGGATGGCATCACACGACTCTGTCTCTGGCACCAGACCCATGGCCGAACCGGAGCAGTTGACGAAGATAACCTTCTTGCCGGCCTTATGGAGCATGGCGAGGATGTCGCGCTGTGCCTGTGGCAGTTCGATGCTCTCGCGGTCGCCGCCCCGGAAGCCGGGTTCACTGACGCGCATCTCCTCACCCTCCAGACTGGGTGAGATGCCGCCCACGAAAATGACGGTCTGGGCATCGCCGATCTGTGCCAACAGCTGTTCGGGTGTAGGATTCACCTTGCTGCGGATGTCGAAGTTGAGGGCCGCGTAGCCTTCTTCCTTCATATAGTCGATCTGGATGCGGTAGTGCTGGCCGGCCTTGACGGCGAGTTCTTTCTTGCCGCTGTGGATGCGCTGGCGTGCGCTCCAATGGTTGATGACGGTGTCGGCATTGATGAGCAGACGGAACCGGTCATCGCCGCTGACTTCGAAGCTCAGCGTCTCATCGCGGGTGGGGATGAAGGTGGCATCGTAGCGGGCAGAGAAATGCTCGAGGTTGACACCTGGGGCGAAGACGGTGTTGCCGCCATTGCTCAGGCGCACGGGCCCTTCGATGCGGGTTACGGCAGCAGGGGCTCCCTCCATCTTCGTGTTGTTCCAATACGTGGCCTGCAGGCCTTTGTTGCCTAAGGGATCGCGCAGCTCGGAGAGACGGCTCTCGAAGGCCTCGTTGCGGGTGAGGCCGCAACCTTGGATGTATTTAATGGATACTTTTTGGCGGATGCCTTCGAGGGCGGTGATGGTGCGGGTGGGAAAGCCGCTGTAGTTGCCCCACATCATGACGGAGTCGGCGGCATTGGGGCCCATGACGACGAGGTCGGACAGTCCGGAACTCCCGGAAAGCGGCAGGATGCCATTGTTTTTCAGCAGGACAATGCTCTTGCGGGCCATATCGAGGGCGAGCTGTTTATGTTCTTTCGAGGCGATGACATTCTCAGGAATCTTGGTCCAGGGGTTCAGGTCATCGGAGTCGAAGTCGCCAAGCTCAAAGCGGGCAATGAGCAGACGGCGGAGCGAGCGGTCGAGGTCGGCCTCCTTGATGTCGCCACGGCGCACGGCAGCGGGCAGGTTCCGGTATTCGGAGCCGCACTCCACGTCAGTACCCGCGAGGACGGCCTGGGCACTGGCCTCGGCACCGTCCTTGGCGGTGTTATGCCAGCGGGGCAGGAAGTCGCGGATGGCGCCGCAGTCGCTGGTGATGATGCCATCGAAACCCCATTCGTCGCGCAGGATCTGCTGCTCGTAGCGGGTCTGACTGCAACAGGGCTGACCGTCGATGCGCTGGTAGGCACACATGATCTCAGCCACCTCTCCCTCCTGAACGAGGGCTTTGAAAGCGGGGAGGTAGGTCTCCCAAAGGTCGCGCTCGGGGAGGTTCTCTACATTGAAGGTATGGCGGTTCCACTCAGGGCCGCTATGCACGGCAAAGTGCTTGGCGCAGGCGAGGAGCTTGCGATAGCCATTATTAGCCGTGCTAGTCTGACTAGATAGGCTAGTTGGACTAGAGAGCCGTTTCCCGTCGTAGGTATAGCCCTGAAGACCTCTCACCACGGCGAGACCCATCTGTGAGGTCAGGAAGGGGTCTTCGCCATAGGTCTCCTGACCGCGTCCCCAACGGGGGTCGCGGAAGATATTGATATTCGGTGTCCAGAACGAGAGGCTCTGGTAACGCTTGATATTACCGGAGCGTTTGGCCTGCTGGGCTTTTACACGCGCCTCGTCGCTGACGGCTGTAAAGACCTGATGGAGTAGGGCATCGTCCCATGAAGCAGCCATCGCCATCGTGATGGGGAAGACGGTCGCGTAGCTGTTGCGCCCCACACCGTGGAGGGCTTCGTTCCACCATTGGAACTGCGGAATGCCGAGACGCGGGATGGCGGGTGAGGAATCCATCATCAGCGATACTTTCTCTTCGAGCGTCAGCCGCGTGAGCAGGTCGTCGGCGCGTTGGGCTGCGGAGAGCTTCGGGTTCTGGTACGGCAGCGTCTGTGCGCTTACAGAATGAGTGCACAAGCAAAGAATCAGAATAGATAATACTTTATTCATGTTGTCTAGTAATTATGTTTTCGTTGCAAAGGTAATGAAAAAAAATGAGTCTACCAAATTGTAGCGTATAAAAATGGGCAGATTGCCGCAAAGCAGTCCGCCCATATGGGTTGTAGAAATGGAAGTGATTACTTCTGGATATTCTTCTGGCCGTTCACAACCACAACACCCTTGTAGTTAGCATCGACGCGCTGACCTGCGAGGTTATAGATAACGGCAACATTGGTGAGAGCCTTCAGAATCTGAATGCCATCAGCTGAAGAAACAGTGGCTTTGACTTCCTTGGTGGCTTCATTGAAGGTAATAGTAACGGTAGCCCCGTCATTCTCAACCTTCAGGGCATAGTCGCTGCCGGGGAATGAAACCGACCAGTCGTGATCGACACGTACCTTGAACTTGTAATCGCCAGCCTTCACACCCTGGAAGACTGCTGAATAGAGGCCGTCGGCACCCTTAGTCATATCAGTATCGACATCCCAGTTGCCATTAATGGTTCCAATAACACTGTAAATGTGCTCAGCAGCCTCGGCATCACCGGTCTTGACGACATCAATGTCAATATCCTTTGTTTCAGAGTTGAAGGTGATCGTTACCTTGTACTTCGCGGTCTCTTCGACGTCGAAGCTAAAGTTCTGTCCAGGATATTCCTCACCCCAAGCATGGCCCTTGACAACCTTGAACTCGTAGCTTGTGCCCTTCTCCAGCACGATGTCTGACTTCGTATAGGTGTAGATCACACCATCACTGGTCTGCATCTCTGCCTTCACGTCAGCGGGATCCCAGCTGTTGTCACACAGAGGCTTCACACCAGCGACAGTCCATGTGTCACCTGAATTGATGAGTGTTCTGGCGACGCCTTCGCCCTCGACAGATACATGCTTTGCTTCAGTCTCTGAGAAATAAACACCGCACCATGTAATCTTTGAACCGGTAGCGTGTGCGAGGTACTTACAGTCCTTAGCAACGGGGAAGTAGAATACACCCAGGCCATTGCCGGCAGTAGCAGCCTCTGCATCACCAAGGAATTCGCGGAGAACCCACATCAGACCATTGGGATATTGGTCAAGGGTAAGGTTGTTGAATTCGCCTGAGCCCTTGATTTCGAGATTGAGGACACCGTCCGGAATGCGCTCGTCATTATTCTCCATAGCAATCTTATAGCCAATGGGAAGACCTTCCTCAAAGACCATATACTGCTTGTTGGTAGAAAGCTTTGCTACGATGTAAATCCAACCGTCCTTCTTGACATCAAGTTGGATAACAGCACCACTAACTGCCTCTTTAAATGTTGCAGCAGAGTTACCGCCATCAGCGTCCTTGGGGTTGTCGTTACCCTGAACACCGCCTTTGGTAATAATCTCATTACCATCGATGACCACCTTTGTAAAATCATCGATCTTGTTGTCTACAAGCTTGTGCTGTGTTTCGAAGGCATTGGAGATGTCAACGGCACCTTCGATTGAGCCCCAAGCGTGACCTGCCTCTACATTTGACAGGTCGCTGGTCAGACCATGAGCCTCACCATCCATTTGGAATACCTGAGCATTTACGCTCATTGCGGCTAACAGAGCCGCTGCGCTAAGTAAAAGTTTTCTCATAATTGTTTTGTTGTTGAGTAAATAATAAATGTTACGTTATGTGGTCTAAACTGCTGCAAAGATATAATAATCTTTTTAAACTACAAAATGTTTTTCATTATTTTGCAGATTTTAAAGAAGGGATGCACTGCTTATGCGGTGCATCCCTTTAAAATGTAATAGAAGTAGATTTAGAATTACTTCTGAATCATCTTCTTACCGTTCATAATGACAACGCCCTTATAAGAAGCGTTCACCTTCTGGCCAGCGAGGTTGTAGATAGCATCGTCAACCTTTTTCAGGCTCACAGGGTTAATGCCAGTGGTGGCACCGACAATAGTCTTAGAAATGCCGTCACCTTCAACCTTGACAGTCTTAGCCTCTTTCTCACTGAAGTAGATACCGTTCCACATAATCTTTGAACCGGTAGCATGTGCCAGATACCTGCAATCCTTAGCTACGGGGAAGTAGAACACGCCCAGTCCGTTGCCGGCTGTTGCTGCCTCTACATCGTTGAGATACTCGCGGATAACCCACTGGATCTGACGGCCTTCGGGGATGTTGTTGTACTCACCCTCACCCTTGATTTCCAGGTTGAGTACACCACCAGGAATGCGCTCGTCGGTATTCTCCATGGCAATCTTATAACCGATAGGAAGACCCTCCTCGAATACCATGTATTGCTTGTTGGTAGACAGCTTGGCTACGACATATACCCAACCGTCCTTCTGAGCATCAATCTGAAGAACAGCACCGCTGACAGCAGGCTTCAGTGTCAGAGCAGGGTTACCACCGTCTTCATCCTTGGGGTTGTCATTTCCCTGAACGCCATCGCTGGTAGCAAATTCGGTACCATCGATCACAACCTTGGTGAAGTCGTTATTCGCGTTGTCGACAGCCTTGTGGTTCGTCTCAAAAGCATTAGTGATAGTCAAAGCATCATCAATCTTGCCCCACTCATATCCAGCAGCGATAAGTGTTCCCTCGGTAATACCGTTGGCCTCGGCACTTACCTGGAATGAACCAGCGGCAGCACCGCCACCTTCACCAATAAGCGTCTTAGAGATGCCATCACCCTCGACAATGACAGACTGTGCCTCGTTCTCAGAGAAGTAAATACCTGACCACATAATCTTTGAACCGGTAGCGTGTGCCAGATACTTGCAATCCTTAGCCACGGGGAAGTAGAACACGCCCAGTCCGTTGCCGGCTGTTGCAGCCTCTACATCATTGAGATACTCGCGGATGACCCACTGAACCTGACGGCCTTCGGGGATGTTGTTGTACTCACCCTCACCCTTGATTTCCAGGTTGAGGACACCGCCTTGAATGCGTTCGTCGGTATTCTCCATGGCAATCTTATAACCGATAGGAAGCCCCTCCTCGAACACCATGTACTGCTTGTTGGTTGACAGCTTGGCTACGATATATACCCAACCGTCTTTCTGAGCATCAATCTGAATAACAGCACCGCTGACAGCAGGCTTCAGTGTCAGAGCGGGGTTGCCACCGTCTTCATCCTTGGGGTTGTCATTTCCCTGAACGCCATCGCTGGTAGCAAATTCGTTACCATCGATAATCACTTTAGTGAAGTCGTTGTTTTTGTTGTCGAGAGCCTTGTGCTGCGTCTCATAGGCATTAGTGATGGTGGCTGCACCTTCAATCTTGCCCCATTCATAACCGGCAGCGATAAGCGTACCCTCGGTAATTCCGTGGGCCTCGGCGCTGACTTTGAAAACCTGAGCATTTGCGCTCATTGCTGCTACCAGAGCAGCTGCACTAAGTAAAAATTTCTTCATTTCGATAAGTTTGAGTTAATACTATAATAATTACTTTATTATCTGCCTGCAAAGTTAGTCAATTTAAGTTGAATATATATATTATCCATTGAAAAAAACAACGTAAACGTTTTCAATGGGTATAGCTGTTTCTAATCCATTACTAACTAAAAAGAAAAAGAGGGGATTCGTCCCCTCTTTAAAAGTGTTTGTATGTATGAATATTTATTTTTTGCCTCTGAACTCGTATTTAAATTCATAGTTCTTACGACCTACGCGCTGTGAGAGCGTGAACGAGGCATCCAGATTACCCGCTTCGTCGATTCTTCCTGAGAAGGCAACACCCAGTTTGTTGGCATCACCAGTCGTCTGGTTGAAGAACTGATAGCCATAGTTGGCATGCCAAACATTCGCGATGGATGAAGCGTTGATCGATGCATCCGGGCAAGAGAACGTGACATTGGTGGCGTTTGTGCCGGCAGCAGTCAGTGTGATGGTACCGCTATAGACATCTGTGCCTTCACTGCTGATTCGTGTCCACTCTCCAGTATAGGTTCCTGCAGATCCCTCCTCTGCCGATGAGGTGAAGTCGATGCTGGGATCGTCGTTGTCATCGCCGCAGGCTACGAAAGTGCAACCTAAAGCGAGCATTGCAATGACTGAATATATAAATCTTTTCATATCAATTATCAATTATCAATTTTCAATTATCCATTATTAGTATCCGGGATTCTGGTCTTCCTGAGAGATGCCGGTGTTGGCACTGATCTCATTGGCGGGAATCGGACGATACCACTTGATCTCACCCTTGTTGTTGGCCATGGCGGCAGCGTCGGAAACATACTCGCTGAACTGCACATTATAGCGAACCAACTGCTTGGTGCGGCGGAGGTCCATCCAGCGGTGTCCCTCGGCATAGAGCTCACGGGCACGCTCATCGAGGACAAGGTCGATGTCCTTGATGGTGAAGTTGCCTGTGGTGGCATATTCAGGCTGATAGGCACTGAAGGAACTGAGGGCAGCCAGACCGGCACGACCGCGAACGGCATTGATCTTCTCCAGGGCCTGGGCGCTTTGGCCTGCCATCAGATAGGCCTCGGCTGCAATCAGGTACATGTCGCTGACGTGGAACACCACGATGTCGCGATAGTCATTGGCCTGGTTGGTAAAGTCGGCATTAGCGTCATCGAACTTCTTCACGCAGGCACCATTACTGGTCTGTACGTTGTAGTCGGCGATGCTCACCTTGCTCTTCGTCCATTTTGCCACACCCTTATTATCCTGAACGTAGACCCAAAGTGTCACCTGTGGCAATGTCAGCAGTGAGATACGGACATCCGAATTGCAGTACTTATCCTTATCTGCAATCAGTTGGTTCTGATGTGCGTCAATCCAGGCTTGAACTTCAGCTTCTGTGTAGTAGTAGGGGAAGTAAACCTTACAGATGGGCATGGTATTCAGCTTTTCCTTTGCATTATAGTAGGCGTAGTAGCCTTCTGTGCCCCAAGTGGGTTTGCCACTGGCATCAAATGAGGAGTTGTACATCACCATCATATAGGTAGCCGCATAGCGGTTGTCACCCTTCTCGAAGAGGTACATGCTCTTCTGCGACTGGCAGTCCTCAGAGCTGGCTCCCTTGATACCGCTGGCGTCGTAAGCACCGTAGTAGCCGCCGAAAGCACCATGCATGCTGTGTCCGCCACTGATGATGTCACCACCGTAGCCGTTGCGCTCATACTGGATGGAGAAGATCTCCTCGGCATTCCCCTCGTTGAACGGTGACCATTTGTCTTCGAACGACATGGTCAGGCCGATGCCATTGATGGCCTTCTCTGCCCAGACTGCTGCCTGCGAGAAATTGCTGGTGCCGTTGACGTTATAAGTGCCCTGTGCGGCATCACCCAGCGAGGTGTCAAGATCCCATCCTGCTGCCAGGTAGACCTTGGCGAGGAGGGCAGCTACAGCCTGTTTGCTGGCCTTGCCGATATGGCTCTGGGCTTCCAGCGAAGAGCTGTTGTAGAGGCTGGTCAGATCCTCGATCATTGCGCTGTAGATCTCGTTCAGCGGTGTGCGGGGATAGCTTCTCTCTGCACTGTTGATGTATTCTGTGATATAGGGCACGCTGCCGAACTGCTGCGTCAGCAGGTAATAGCCGTAGTTGCGGAGGAAACGGGCCTCCTGGCCTAACTGAGAGTCGGCGCCTGCGTAGTAAATCACACCATTCGACAGGTTGATGGTCCTATAGACATTCGAGTAGAAATTGGTGACCGTCGTATTCTCCGTGTTGAAGGTGTAGGTGTCGAAGTCTGACACGCTCTTACCACGGGTGTGGATATAGAGGTCGGTACCTCTGGAGAACAGGTCCAGGTTGAACCCGTAGTTCTTCAGGCTGCTGTAGGCAGCTGTCAGAAGCGACGAGGCATCCTTGTTGAAATATTGTTCTGCCGTCTGTCCGCCTGCCGACTTGTTCTCAGCTTCCATGAAATCGCTGCAAGCCGTCAAGGTGAAACCTGCAAAGAGGGCGGCAATCACTGATAAATATATGTTCCTTTTCATAATTGTCAATTATCAATTATCAATTTTCAATTAAAACTTAATGCTTGCGCCAATCTGGTAGTTGATGGTGCTTGGACCATCCTGCTTGACACCGGCACTGGCCCACTCAGGATCGAAGCCCTTGAAGCTGGTGAAGACAAACGGGTTGGTAACCGTTGCGTAGAGACGGAGGTGCTTGCAACCGAACTTGTTGAGGAAGTTCTTGTCGAAGGTGTAGCCTAAGGTGATGTTCTTCACCTTTAGGAACGAAGCATCCTGAACACCCTTAGCCTGATTCCACTCGCCTGACTGACGGCCTACACCGCCGCTGCTACCACCGTTGTTCGGGAAGGGATACTCACCGTAGTGGGTGGTCTCCTGATACTTCGGATTGATATAGGTACCGTCCTCATTCACACCGTCGCAGTCGAGCAGCGTGCCGGCGGGGATATACCAGTCCATGTTCAGCTTCTGACGACCACGGTCGTTCAAGTCGAGGATGTTACTGGTCAGGAAGCTTGAATAGACTTTATAACCTACTTTAGCATAGAGTGAGAACGAGAAGTCCCAGTTCTTCCAGCTGAGGTTTGAGGTGAAGCTGCCGGTCCATTTCGGATCCATGCTCTGGATAGCGCGGTCATCAGGATTGATGGTGCCGTCACCGTTCTGGTCGACAATCCAGGGCTGACCTTCTGTCAGACCGTATACCTTATAATAATAGTCGTATTCCTTCATGGTGGAACCCGGTGTCAGACCGGCAATCTTGGCTGCTTCGTTATCGGGTACTGTCATGTCGCGGTCAGAAACGATGCCGCCCCACTCGTAGGCATAGACGTTATTGGCTGAGTAACCCACGAAGAGGTTATCCATAGTGCCCTCACCGAGCACACGGTCGCCAGTGCCGTTGATCTCGCGAACCTTGTTCTTGTTGGCTGCGAAGGTGAAGGTGGTCTCCCAGCGCCAGTCTTTCTTGTCAATGTTAACCGTAGTCAGTGCCACTTCAATACCTGTATTGCGGACAGAACCGATGTTGGTTACCATCTTGCCACCGCCGGAAACGAGTGGCAACTGTACTTCGAAGAGCAGGTCCTTAGAGGTCTTCTGGTAGACATCGACGCTACCGTTGATACGGCCGCCGAAGAAACCGAAATCAATACCGGCGTTATATTCTGTAGAGGTCTCCCACTTCAGGTCTTTGTTCACGATACTGGAAGCTGAATAACCAGTGTTGTACTTCGCACCGAACGGATAGCTGATCGGATCGGAGAGCGTCTGCTGGGTATCATAATCATGAATACCCGTATTGTTACCAGTCACACCATAAGCGAGACGGAGCTTCAAGTTGCTCAGCCACTCGTACTTCTGCATGAACGGCTCCTCAGAGATGCGCCAGGCGGCAGCAGCAGAGGGGAAGGTACCCCAACGGTTATCCTTGGTGAACTTCGAACTGCCATCACGACGGATGGTAGCGGTCAACAGGTAACGTCCCTTATAACCGTAGTTCAGACGGGCGGCGTAGGAGGTCATGCTCGACTCGGTGTAGCCTGTCTTTGAAGCATCCGAAAGTCCGGTTGTGCCGTCAGAACGCTGGGCGGTGCCCATATTCCACCAATCGGTGAGATCCATCACTTCATTACCTTCAATATAGGTGTTTTCGGTGTTGCTTGCCTCTTGTGAGAAGAGCAGCATGACGCCGAGATTGTGATCTTCGGCAATAGTCGTGTTGTAATTGATAATGTTATCCCATGTCCAGGAGAAACCGCGTTGATTGGTCATGTTCGCAGAGTTCTGCTCCAGACTGGAATCATAGAAGTTGCCGTTCTCGTCCCTATAACCCTCAAAGTAGCCCTGACGGTAGTAGTTGTAGTTGGGCGAGAAGGTGGTCTTGAAGTCCAGGCCCTTGATGATGTCGAACTTCAGGTAGACGTTACCCAGCAGGCGCCAGGTTTCACGCTCCTTGCTGGTACTCATCATCTTGAGCAGCGGGTTGGGCTCATCAGAGAACTGATAAGAGGCCGTTCCCAATGACTGGTAGTTACCTGGCTTTGCATTCAAGTTGCCGTCTGCATCGTAGGGAATCATATATGGATTCATGCGGAAGGCACTTTGGATGGCGTAATCGTTGGCATATTCATTCTGAATTCTGGCAGCGTTGAAGCTGAAGCCGGCAGTGATCACCTTGTTGATCTTGGCATCTACACTACCCTTGAAGTTGATGCGGTTCGACTTATCGCCTTTGTAGATACCTTCCTGACCATTGTAACCCACGCCGAAGTGGTAATTGATGGCTTCGCTACCACCACTCACAGCTAAGAAATGGTTCTGCTGGCTACCGTCTTGAGTCACCATGTCGGGCCAGTCGTAGGTATTGCCGCTGGCCAGCATTTCCTTCATACGGTAGGAACCTGAACCTGTACTCTCGCGCAAGAGACACTGTTCCAGAATGGCACCGCCGATCTGATAGACGGGATGCGAGGAATTGTCTGTCGTTGTTGTCGAACCATTACCGGCGTATGTCAGGAACTTCAGGAAACGGAAGTCGTAGAACTGCTGTCCGTCCATGAACTCCGGCATGCGGGCGGTCTTCGACCAGCCGTAGTATCCGTCATAGCTGATAGTGGGCTTCGATACCTTATTGCTGACGGTGGTACCGCTCTTGGTGGTCACCATCACGACACCGGCCGTGGCACGGCTACCGTAGATAGCGGTCGAAGAGGCATCCTTCAGAATATCGATACGCTCAATGTCCTGTGGGTTCAGCCAGTCGATATCACTACACATCACACCGTCGACCACGTAGAGTGGGGTGGTTTTCGAGTTGATAGACGACTTACCGCGGATTTCGATGTTGTAGTCACCGCCACGACCAGAGGTCTGGGTGATGTTCACACCAGGGTTGCTACCCTGCAGGTTGGCCAGCACGGTGGGTGCACCCTTGGCGTTCAACTGCTCGGTATTCACGGATGATACAGAACCGGTGAGGTCTGTCTTCTTCATCGTACCGTAACCAACGACCACCACATCCTGCAGGGTGTTGGCATCTTCTTTCAGAATCACATTGACGCTGGTCTTACCGGCCACGTTGACATCTTGTGGCTGCATTCCAATGTAGGAGATGGTAAGCACCTTACCACCCTGCATTTTGATAGAGAAGTTTCCGTCGAAGTCCGTGATAACGGCATTCTTGGTGCCTTTCTCCAATACCGTTGCGCCGATGACCGGCTCACCCGTTTCATCGACTACATTTCCATTGACAGTCTGAGCTGAAATGGTGCCTACGATGAGACTCAAAATCAACGTCAGCGCCATGCGGAACGTTTTTAATTTACTTTGCATACGTTAGTTTTTATTAGTTATAAATTGAATATGTTGCAAAATTAGTGTTTTTTTTGTAAACAACGATAAATAATGATAAAAAAACTACACGTAAACGTTTTCATTAGTGTTTTTTATACAAATAAAAAATAAGGTGCATCTCACGCAGGGAGATACACCTTATCTGTCATAGCATCTTCAGATGATGATCCTTATTGTGTCCTTTAATTGGCGGGCTGATCCGTCACTTGCTCCTGAGGATTGTTGGTGTCGTCAATACCGCCGTAAATGGGATTGTCTTCCTTGGTGCATGAGGTCATTACCACTGAGGCAACGGCGATGCACAGCAATAAAAGTATCTTCTTCATATCGTTATGTTATTTAATCACGACTTTTTTGTTATTGCGGATGTACAGACCCTTTTGGGGAGCGGTCACGCGCTGTCCGTTCAGGTTGTAGATCTCGTCCGTTTCATTGGCATTGGCCGTCGGCTGTTCGATACCGGTGGCTTCCTCAAATACCAGCGGATAGCTGCGGGCACCAGCTATATCCTGTGGGATGAGCAGCCAGGCCTTATGTCCCTCGATAGCAAAGGCAGCACCGTCATTGGCACCCCAGTACCAGCCGAATATGTTGGCGTTCGGGGAGTTGGATGCGCCGTATGCAAGTTTATAGAACAGACATGGTGTCCTGATGTCGGAGAAGGTCGTGGTAGCCTCGTCGCTGCCTCTCAGCAGGTTCTCACCATCGATGCTGGCCTCGGCCTTGGTGGGTGTCAGGTCATAAGTACCCTCCATCTTCTTGTCTGCCTTCAGCATCACAGCCGTACCAGCGGGGATGATGCCTTCCAGTTCGGTATAGGTCAGCTTGTCGCAGGTTGCCTGGGTCACGATGTAGGCCTTCAGACCACTCGGCAGGGCATAGCTCTTCTCAGAATCGTAGAAGGTGGCGTAACCGGTCTTGGCCACTTTGACGGTGGTCGGTGTCGAGGTTGCCTCACTCAATCCGCCCATCTGGTTAGTTGCGCAAACGGTATAGGCGGCATCGGTGTCATCAATGGTGTAAGCCGGTGTGGTGGTGATGGCAATGAGCGCTCCGTTCTTCATCACGGCCCAGTACTCCACATCCTTGTTGTTATCCCAAGTCAGCTTCTTACCGTTGAGTTTCACATTGGTGGGAGCCATGGCCTGGACAACCAGAGCGGCGGGATCCCATGGCTTCTCGATGTTGTTCTTGAACATCATGTCGTAGCTGTAGTTTGCAGCCTGGTCAGCCGTCAGGATGGTCTCGAAGGTACCGCCAAACGAGTTGATCTTGTTGCTCTGCGGCGTGATGTCGGTACCGTTGATGTCCATCGTGCCGTACTCACCGAACACCTTCGGGTCTTTGTTGTTCATACCCTTCTCAATCCAGCGCGAGGCGATGAGTGTCTTCTGGGCATTCTCGTCGAGCGTGGTGTTCAGGTAGACGGTGATAGGATCATTGTTCCAGGTACGACCGAAGTTCCAGTTGCCCTTGCCCTCTGCGAGGTCGACCACCGTACAGCCGTCGAAGACATAGCCGAACTTCACGGTGCCACGCGGTGCTACGACGGTACGGCTGCCTGAGCCGTTGGTAGCACGAGGCTCCAACGAGAGCTGTGTATTCACGAAGCGCACGTCACCACCACCGCAAATGAAGTCGACGGTACCGTGGATGTCGCAATCCTCATAATACGACTGCATATTGTCGTTCGAGCTGTAGTAGGTGTCCTGACAAGAGAGCATGCGCACGCGTTTACCGATGGTGCGGTTACCGCTGTCCTGCATCACGGCTGCACGGCCGGCAGAACCGGCATTGTAGTAGTCGAGTGCATTCCAGAGGGTCAGGTCTTGCAGATAGATGTTGGTACCGCTCACGCTGAACATGTCGGCGCTGCCCAGACCCTCGATGCTCTTGTCGGGAGCCGTCTTGATGATGGTCTTGTCCATCGACTGTCCGATGATTGAGATATTGTGTCCGCTGATGGCGGTCTTCACCGTCTCGTTCAGGTCATAAGTGCCGTTGGGCAGGTAGATGAAGGAGCGTTCTGCATCCTTGGCAGCGTTCGTACCGTTGACAATCTCCAGCACGTCGAGCAGGCTCTCTGCGCTGCCGGCCTTCACGAAGTACCAGCGGCCCTGGCTCTCGTAGTTGGTCTCGGCGGTGTTCACAATCTTTACACCGTGCAGGTACATCTCACCGGTGGTATTCAGTTTCAGGGTGAGGATGCCGCCTTCGCCCTCGTAGTTGAAGGCCACGATCTCACCGTCCACGTTTTCACTGTTCATACCAGGCAGGGTGCCGAGTTTCTTACCCTTAGCGTCGAAGATCTCGATGTCGCCGGCACTGCCATAGCGGCAGAGGGTCAGCGATACGATGGCCTTCGGACCAACGAGCAGGTCAATCTTGTTGTTCTCGTCGGCCTTGAATGCCCAGCCGTGCTGAGCGTCGTGCCAGTAGTAGCTGCCCGAGGGGTTGAAGGCCTCGTGGTCGGCAGCATCGAAGAGCTTGTCGGTCAGGTTGAAGACATACTTCTTATGGGTGCTGGCGGTCTCAATCTCGGTAGCTACGGCATAGAGGTTGATATTGCCGGTCACTACGGTCTCTGCGTTGTATTTCTCACCGCCGGCGGTCTTGATAAACCAGCCGCGTACCTTCATACCTTCCTCAGCGGTGGCGGTAGCGAAGTCGAGGTCGAACTGGCCGATGGTCTCGTCCTTCTCGCGCTTGAACTCGCCGAGCACGGTCTTCTTGTCGGTATCAACATAGGTCAGTGTGAAGTCGGGCTTCTGTACCAGCGTCAGCACATAGTCGATGGTGGTCTCTCCCTGTGTCATCGGGATGGTCACCACGCACTTCGTATTGTCGCCTACATAGCCGATGACGCCAATCTCACCCTTGGCAGCAGTGGCCTGTACGGGATTGGTTTCGCTGATCATCGGTACCTTCTTTGAAAGTTCCATCTCTGCCTCATAGGCATCATCGAAGATCTTGGCAGCTGTGTACTCCTTACCGTTGATGGTCAGGGTAGCCAGCACGGGCACTTCCTTCTCAGTACCGTTCAACGTACCTTCAATGACAATGTCGCCGAAGCCGATCTGCTTGGCACCCTGCAGATGATAGAGGTTGATGAGCAGACCACAAGTGCCCTCGGCAGGTGTGGCGCCGGTAATGTCGTATGATACCTCCGTGTAATTGGGGTTGCCGTTGTTACGGTTAGGCTTCACGCCGACGGCCAGCGATACGGTGCTCTTGTCAGGATTCTCCCAAGAGAAGTCGAGCAGACCGTTGTCCGTACCGAAGCGGGTGGTCTTCAGCGATACTTTCTTCGGGGTGAAGGTCAGTCCGAAGTTGGGCTGGATGAGGAAGCGGATGGCGTTCGACTCGTCGGCAGCCGTGCCGCTTTCGCCCTCGTTCTGTTGTGTCAGGGGCTCGAAGCGCGTCTGGTTCATGTTGGCATCCTTGATAAAGAGGTTGCTGCCATAGGTCACCTTGCTGGTGATGAAGTACTGGGCAGCATCACCGAACTCGGCCTGCTGTCCGTCAGTACCGGCACCGAAGGCAAAGACGGCTGTCACAGGCTCATTGTCGAGGGTGGCCAGCTGCTGCGGTGCTTTCTGCACGACGCTGATGGAGTAGAGGTAGAAATGGGTTGTTGCCTCCACCTCCACATAGCCGTTGGCGGCATCAGAGGCATTGGCCTTATACTCAGTCGACTCGGTGGTGTAGATGTTACCGCCGATCTTGATTTCCGTGAAGTTATAGGGGTGAGCCACCACGGTCACCACGTCGTTCGAAGAGATGACGGGCACGCGGATGATGGTTCCCTGATTGAACTGCACATTGTCGCCGTTGCTCTTCAGCTTACCCTTGGTAGCATCCACGAAGAGTTCAATGCCGTCGACATCAGAGGCCACCGTGCCGGTGGAACCTTCCACATGTACGTTGGCGATCGAGGCAGGGATACCTTCCTTCCAGCTCCAGGTTGCAGTTACGTCTGCCACCTCGGCCTTGCCGTGGTTGACGATGGCGACACTGTGGATATAGTCGCGGCCGCCGAAGGTCAGCGTCAGCTTGGTGGCAGGTCCTTCATACTCGAAGGTGTTCTGACCGCCATCGGAGTCGTTCTTGCCGCTCACGGTGCCAACGGTCTTACCCTCGGCATCGGTGATAGTGATGGGCTCACCGCTCGAGTAGGCACAGCCGCCGATGGTAATCGTGGCATCGCCGCCCACCAGGAGCTTGATGGTCTGGCCGGGGCCGAAGGTCCAGCCGTGGGTGTTATAATAATAGCCGCCGTCGGCAATCTCGATGCACTCATGGTCAGCGGGATCAAAAGCATCGGTGGTCAGGTCATAGGCGTAGGCCGTCCCTGCGATGGCAATCTCCATGGGGGTGACAACGGCATAGAGCGACATGTCGCCCTCCACCTTGTCGGTCACCTTCACCTTCTTGCCGCCCTTGGGGGCATTGAACCAGCCACGGAACACAACGCCGAGGAGCGGAGTGATATCTGCCTGTCCAAAGGCAAATTCGCCGATGGCTGTCTGACCCTTCACTTTCTGAATGCCGATCGAAGTTGTGCCGTCGACGTCGAAATAGGTCAGCGTAAACTCGGTGTTTAGCTGGGCAATCTCGTCTTCGGTCATGGCGCTCACGGCCACGTAGGGACAATAGTCCATGCCGGTGATGGTGAGGGTGGTTGCCTCGCCGGTGTAGTAGAGCACGTCGACATTGCCACGGTCGTTCTTCCAGCAGCTGGGCGACGATGGGGTCTTGGTGGCCACTTCTTCGCCAGCGGCATTGGTCACTTTAATGGTCTTGGCGCTGTAGGTACACTGTCCCACAGTGATTTTCACGTTGGTGGCGTTCGGCACTACCACTTTCAGGGCTGTACAGCCATGTTCGCTGTGATACTTGCCACTCACGGTAGCCACGGCACTGGCATCGTCGGCAGCCACGCGGCTCACTGTTCCGTCGGCAGCCACTGCCACACCGAAGTTCACGGCTGTGCCTTGGCTCTGCTCATCGGCGGTCAGCAGCGTACCGTCCTGGTTGTTGACGATCACGCTGAAGTCCTTGAAGTCGGCAGCCGCAGCATTTTGTGCCATTCCCAGCATTGCCAGGAACACCACGAGCATTTGCTTCATCTGTTTTGTTAGCATAATTGAATGTTGATTAGAGTTACTATATGATTTTGTTCGTTTCGCTTGTTGTTGATTATCTGATGACCTTCGAGGAAACTATCTGTCCATTGGCCATACGCTCCACACGAATGCTGATGCCACGTTGTGGCTCTGTCAGTCTGTGCCCGTTGAGGTTATAGTACTCTGTGGCGTTGATGGCAGAGGTGCGGACATCATGGATGCCGCTGGCTTGCTGAAAGGGAGGGTAATACTCGTCTATTGTCGACTCGGCATCGGCATTGCCTGCCTTCATGATGTCTTCCACGAGGGAGTTGAGATAGACCTCCAGATTGGTGTACCATTTCTTCTCGGCATCGATTGTATAGGCATTCGGATCCAGGTCACCACCATTGGCCTGCTCCCAGACATCGGCCATGCCGTCGTTGTCGGCGTCGAAATCAGCGGAGCGCTGACCAGTCGGGAAGTTCTCCTCCGTATAGCCGTTGACGTTGGACACGAGGTCAATCTGGCCGGCCTTTTTGGTCACAGAACCCGTGTAAGTGGCTGTGCCGTTTTGGGCCTCTTCCATGTAGCGGGCGTCCACTTCGTCGCGATAGAGTGAAGCACCGGCATTCTCAAGCACCTTATTGAATGCATTGTCTGCACTGTGAGTGGTTACTTCACCGGTTTCGGTAGGTGTATCCAACTTAATCTTTACATAGTCAGTACCGTCGAAGTCGACGTATTCCACCTTGTCGCCATAATAATGTTTGGGGTCTTTGGTATAACGGTCGTTGTCCTTAATTCTGGTACCCGCATCGTAGTCAACACCAGTCCAGTTGTTGTTGGTGACGCTTTGTTTGGCGGTCATCACGTTTCCATTAATATAGTATCGACTAGTCATGCCGACGAGATCTCCTGATGTTGAATTGCCTGATGAACCTACCGAGATTGTCGTGATACGGTTTGTATTCGCACCAGGTCCTTGCTTGTAATAGTTATTGACAATGTTAACGTAACCGCCACCAGGACCGCCGTAACAGCCATTGCCACAATTGTAAATCACGCTATTGCGGAAATCCACAATCTCCGACTGTACACAGTTTTCCCACTGATATTGGTCGTAAAGCAGGTTGCTTTTGTACTCATTCCTCATATAGCGGGCACCGTTGAAGCGCGGTGAGCGGTTTACCACATGGGCAATCATATTATGGTGGAAAGATGCCAGTTTACCACCCCAGATGCCGCCGTAGCCATGAGCGCCCTTACTATGTCCTGGATTGACCAGACTCTCAGCTATTGTACACCACTGCATGGTGAAGTTGTTGTTGTCGTAGAACGAGGCTACCTCGTCGATACTCCATGAGAAGGAACAGTGGTCGAGGATAATCCCTGTCTTATAACGTTCCCAGATGGCATCTGCGCCATCGTTCACATCTTTTTCCTGTCCACGACGCGAACGGATGTAGCGGATAATCACATTATTGCCGATACCGTGAATGGTATAATAACGTAGGGTGATGCCAGGGTAGGGGGCCGTCTGTCCGGCAATCGTCGTGTTGGCAGGAATGCTCAGGTCGGCCACCAAGGGAATGACACCGCCGACATCGAACACAATCGTGCGCGGACCGCTTTGTTTTAAGGCCCATCTCAGCGAACCTGCTGTTGATCCGTTTCTGTCGTCAAGTAAGTTTGTGACGTGGTAAACCTTTGTCGTGCCATCGCTGCCACGTCCGCCGGTGACATAGCGTCCGTGTCCCTCGGCGCCGGGGAAGGCAGGAACTTGTGTCTGTGCTGTCGTCGTCAAACAGATAACAGCCAATGCTAATGCTGATAAAATTCGGTTCATATATAAATAGGTAGTTTGTATTCCGCTGCAAATTTAGGCATTTTATTTCTATTATGAATACTTTCTGCCGGAAAAGTTACTAAAACGTTTACGGAGCAAAGGGGGTAAATTCAATCATCCCTGCCTGCTTAATATGAAGCGGGCAGGGATGACGGCTGTTATTTCGGCTTTGGGGTCAACTACGGGTCATTCAGATAGTCTCTTCGTGCTATCCGGATAGTCTCTATGACGTGTTCAGATAATCCCTATAGGGGTGTTCAAATAATCTGAATGAGTCGTCCGAGATATCTGAACGAGGCATAGATGCCATCTCTTCGGTTCGTCTTGCTTACCATGTACAAGTGAAGTGCAAGGCGAACGCAGAGCCGAGCCCGCTTGAGCTATGCTGAGCCGCAGCCTTCACTCGCCTGGAACCTAACAGCGGAACTCGGCTGTTGAAGTTCAGTTCACACTCACAAGTGTCTGAACTATGTAATCTCATTTCTGATCACGGTCGTCTATACCTGTGACGAATTTCTTGATGGGAACTACATCGGACTATTCCGGGAAATCGAGTTGGGGGCATTTTCCGTCCTTGTCAAAATCGTATGTGTGAGAAGCATTCATACGCCCCGACGTTATGACAGAGTTGATTGTGCTGCCTTTCAAACCGTTTGGTTGGCCCATACTGCCGGCGGTGCCGGATTTTATCCCCTTGCCCTTGGCGTTCAATACTGCGTATTCGACAAAATGGGTATTGATGTAAGAATAAGTTTGGTCATCATTTAATGTGACACCTTCCTTCAAGGTAACCTTGCGCTCAAACTTGAACGAGACAGGCAAGGCTGCCTTAACGGTTTTTACCCAATTCGCGGTGGTGACGGTTTCGGTTTTATCGCCGGTTCCGTCGTTGTAGGTCACCTTCATATCGGCAATATCCAACATGTCCTGTGTTCCCCAGAAAGTAAAGGTCATTTCGACATAAGCTGGGGTGTCGCCAGACTGCTCTTCCGGAGTGCTGGAATCATCGTCACTTCCACAAGCGGTAAATACTGTGGTTGTCATTGCGCAGCAAAGGACAGCTGCGAGCATCATCATAATCTTTTTCATTGTCGTAATGTGAATAATTAAAAAATGTTGTAAAAAGAACTTCTTAACTACTGACTACTTGACTACTCAGAAAGTCTAATGAGCGTTGAGCCGCGGCGGCTGACCTGTACGGCATAGACACCTGCGGGGAGCGCAGGCAGGGGGAGGATACCATCGGAGGATGTTTCTGTGCGGAGCACGGGACGCCCGCTGAGATCGAAAACGGTGACGGTTTCGGAGCTATCGATGCCATCGATATGCAGCGTATGCCCTTCGAGACGGAACTTCAGTCCGACGGGCTGGTGCTTGGATATCTCCTTGATGCCCGTCAGTCCAAGAATGTCGAGCAATCCGGCGTAGGCATCAATTTCTCCCCAGCCGTAGTAGACATTCTTGTCGGTGCCAGAGAATTCAGGTTCTGGCTGAATGCTGGTGCGCTGGATGACGCCCTTGATATCCTCGGGCGTAAGATTCGGATTGGCCTGGAGCCACAGGGCGATGACACCGGCGGTGATGGGTGAAGCCATCGACGTGCCGCTCATGGTCCAGATGGCATACTCCTTGCCGAAGGCCTCGCTCTTATAGGCAATCTTCTTCTCGATACTATCCAAATCTGCTGACACGAAGAATGAGTTATACACCGAGAGGATGTTATGTCCGGGCGCCACCACGTCGGGCTTCACAAGTCCCGAAACAGTCGGACCGCAAGAGCTGAAACTGGCCAGATGGCCATCCTCACTGCCAAACTCCCTATAGGTGGCTTCCTCACCACAGATATTGATAAACGACGTACATTGATGCATGGCGCCAACGGTGATGATACGCTCCACAGAGCCTGGATGAGTGATTGTACGCTGATGGCATCCACGAGAATTCATTGGATTGTCTTCACTGAAATACACATTGTTAAACTTGCCTGGATATTCTTCTATTTCTAATTCAACAGGCGTGTCGATGAGTATCTTTCCTTTTATTTTATACGAATTGGGATAGGCATCGGATGGTGCGAGGCGCACACGGTAACCAGCATAGCCGTCAGTAAAAGCCATCGTATTGACAAAAGCCGTGAAGGGGTGGTCTTCAGGATCGTAATCATCCAAAATAAACGGATCCCAGTCCTCAGGTTCAGGTACACCGCAGCAAAACGCCATGTATTCCTTGCCAAAGGCCGTCACGGCAATGACGTCGCGCGTGTCGATACGGATGGTGTCGGCCACGCCATCAAAGGTCATCGCCATCTTGAAGAAAGGATTGTCAATCTTAATCCGGATATCAAACATACAACCGTCACCCCCCTGGTAATAGACATCCTGTTCCAGTGGCTTGTCGGCCTCCTTCTTAACGTAGACAAGTTTGCCACCATCATTGCCTGCCGAAGCCACCACGATCCGCCCAGGACCCAACATCGTGTTGAGCACAGATTCGAACAACTTGTGGTCTGATTCGAAATAGTCTGGCTCGCCGAAACTCCAGTTCACGACACATGGCTTGCCAAGTTCGTCAGCTTTCTTGAATATCTGATAGAGCATGACGATGTCAAACACATCGCTGATTTCTACCGTGAGCAGTTTATCCGTCAGATTCATCTCCCTTATGTGGGAAGCCAAGTATTTGCTAAGACGGACCATGAAATCGTCACTCACATTCCCCAACGGCATATGACCCCCTATCAGGTCGGCCTCAGGAGCCATTCCCACGAAGCGGCCGTCAAGTCCGCGGCCTGCCATAGAGCCCCAGACATGGGAACCATGATTGTCGTCTGTCTCACCGGTCGAGTGCTCGGCAGCCAGCACCTCCTCGGGGCTAGTATAAGTCCTGCCCAGTTCGTCAGGATTGTCGTTTTCTGCCTGTGGTTCCCAGAACCACACGATGCGCGACGTTCCGTCATCATGACGGAAGGCGGGATGCGTGAAGTCAAAACCGACATCCATCACGCCAGCCAGCACACCCTCGCCCCTGAAAGCCTGAGGCAGTTCCTCACCGCCTGCCCGTGCCTTGTCGACACCGAGTATCTTGCTCGTGTTGTCGTTATGTGGACGGTTTGGCTCGTTAGCCTCGATCCTCAGGATGGCGTCACAACGGTCTAGCACCCCGAGGCTGTCCATTGGCAGGAAGGCTGCAAAGATGCCGCCGCCGAAATCCTGAAACACCACACCGCCTTTCTGTTTGATGGAGGAATCACTATCGGTGCTCTCCACCAGAGCCAGGATATATCTCACCACAGGGCGACCCTGCGCTCGCAAGGGTATGCCGTTATTTCTCACGGCTGTCTGTTGCTGTTCGAATTTGTTAAGGAGCCACGGTGACATTTTGGTTTCGGTATTCCACACCTGAGCTGTCATGCTCAGTGTGAAAAGCACCACAAGGACTGTTGATAATTGTCTTTTCATTTTGTCTGATATTGTTGTCGTGTGCATATAAAACAAATTACCAGATTTTTACGCGGTTTTTCGGATCAACGTAGAGCTTATTCGATGGTTTGACATCGTAGAGGCGATACCAGTCGTCCTGTAGGCGCATCATGCCATTCACGCGGTTGTGAGGGACTGAATGGGTATCAGTTTCATAAACCTTTAGACCTTCCACTGACAGTTCTTGTTCCTGTTTCCATATTTGAGCATACGACAGGAAGAACTTCTTTATTTGCTCGTCGAACTGAATACCACTGAAGCCCTGCTCGGTTAGTCGCTGCTTATAGCACGCCAAAGCAAGTTCAATACCGCCATAGTCGGCCATATCCTCCTGTAATGTCTTCTCGCCGTCTGACATCTTTCCTGGATAGTCCTCCAACTGGTTGTAAAGTTGAATCAAGGCTTGTTGTTTTGTTTGGAAGGCGAGTTTGTCATCCGGTTGCCACCAGTCACAGCTTTTGCCGTCGGCATCATAAGCCGAGCCTCCCGAATCAAAACCGTGGCAGAACTCATGGCCGAAAGTGGTGGCAGTGGCATAGAGGGTGGCTTCGCTCAATTCTTCGTTAAAGCGGGGCCGTGTAATCCATGAAGGTAGAATGGTCAGTGCATTGGCAGATGACAGGTGGAAAGCATTGTCAGTGGTAAATGCTGAGTAGATGGCCCAGAAATCCCAGCCGATGTCATCGAGATGCTTACCTATCATTTTCTTGTTCGATTCCACCGAGTGCTGACGCAGTTGGGTAGCAGTGGCCAGCAGACAGTCGCCACTGACCTGAGGTGTCATGGCATCGTTCCACTTATCAGGATAGCCAATATAAAACGTCATGGCTGCAGCCTTTTTGATAGCCTCGGCCTTTGTGGCAGCCCCCATCCAGTCGAGTTTTTCGACACGCTGTATGAATACCTGACGCATACGTTCCAAAATATCTTGGCATTGCTGCTTATAGATATTGTCATAGCCATAGTTTTCCACCAAAATGCGGTATTTATAGTATCTGTTGTAATGAAGCAGATTATTCAGTATGTCAAAGCGGTCGGTCATTCCGGTTTGTTTGGGAACGCAATATGCATCTTGGGAAATCACATTATAAATCATGTAGTCGCGGAAGACCGAAATCAAATCTTGCTGCTGGCTGGCCTTAGCTAATTGAACCATCAACTGAGTAATTCCTACACCCAGAAGCAAAAGCCTGTTACTTTCGAGTTTGCTCTTTTCCAAGCCCATCATCTCTACGACAGACCCTATTGCCTTGTCCATATCCTCATCGCCAGTAATAGCACGAGTCAGCGGCAAAGGATGGCGCAACATCTCAAAGTTGATGAGGAAATCGTTCATCAGTATCTGTTCCAGACTCGTGGCATGCTCACTGATTTTGGCAATACGCTCATCAGAATAGCCTAAAAACCTCAGTCTCTGACAGTAGGATGTCACTCTCTCAACCATATCTTTTGAGTCCTTTCTGGCCATCACAGTATCCATTTCCACAGTCTTACCGCCTGTGATGATGAGGTTTATCACTTCCCTTCCTTCAACTATGAATGGTACCACACGGAACAGCGGACTGTAGCCCAATTGATGCAGGGTGGTAAAGGCGACATGGAGCTGGTCGGCCGTTTCTATCTGCTCCAACATTTGCAAACGTTCCCTTAGCAGAGCCACGCTACGGCTGTCATTGCTCATTGCTTCGTCGACCTGACCACGTAATAGTACTAATAATGGATCGGCGCTGGTGGCCAGTGTCTTTTTAAGCACCGCCTTTTGTTCCTCATTAATCTGCTTGAAGATTGATGGTGAGCGGTTGTCATCGTTGAGCCATTGTCCGAGAGCGTACTTGTAGAAGTCATCACCTGGGCGTACACTATTGTCAATCTCTCTGTCGTAGGTAAACGGTTTGCTGTCCGTCACCTCAACAGGGATATCAGAATTATTGGTACACGAAGTCAGAGACACCATCATTGTCATTGCGCAGCAAAGAACAGCTGCAAGCATTGTCAACCTTCTTTTGTCATTTTTTTTCATACATTCTACAGAGTTTTAGGATTTCTATTGCAAAATTACGGATATTCAAGAAAACAACAGTCTCATGGTAGGAAAATATGGTTTCATATCGGGAAAAAAGCCCGACATGAGACAGCCAAGCTTAACAATGTCGAAGATATTGAGGGAATCCGTTATTTACCTGTAACACGGCGGTATTCTGTCGGCGACATTCCGTAGGCTTCACTGAAGAAGCGGAAGAAAGAACTGCGAGCGAAACCAGAAAGTTCGGCAATAAGTGCAACTGAGTCATGGGTGGTGGCCAACAGGTGGGTGGCATATCGAAGGCGATATTCATTGAGGAAACTATTTACGCTCTTGCCATTGGTACAGGCACTGATGGCATCGGTAATATAATGCTCGTTGGTGCCAAGTAATTGTGCCAGGTGGTAACGGTTCAAGTCCATTTCTGTATATATATGGTCTGGCGACTCCATAAGCTGGCAAATACGGCGGAAGAGTTGCTGTTCGGCGGTGAGAGTTGCTTCCGGCTCTGCCTTCAACTGCTCAATATCCTGCAGTTCCTCCCGTTCACGCTGTTCTATCTCGGCCACTAATGTATCCATATTTGTTGCATGTTAGATAGGATTTAAATAATTCCTGCTCGCTTCATCTTTTTGCGTTGCTCCTCGTTCTGACGCATAAAACGGTCGATAAAGACGTTTTGGTCACTCAATGATTAGAATACATATCCGAGGTTCAGGAAGAAGTACGGCTTCTTGGTTCGGTTGCTGTAGCCGATAGCGGCACCGACGGGACCGACGATCGTGTTATAGTAGTAGGCAATCTGTCCGCCAAGCAATGTGCGGTAGTCCAAGAGTTTTTTCAGACGGTCAGACTGCTGGGCACCAGCCACGCGAAGCAACACATAGCTGTTGCTGCCGATACGGTGTTGGGCCTGCAATTGAGCCGCCACAAACTGATGGTTGACATACTCCATGTTTCCGATACCGGCAAAGGGCATCTGCTGTTCTACGTAGTGGCCGAGCCAGTCGCCGCCGATGGTGTTTCCGAAAACTGGCGGTATCGTTGAGCCGAATAGCAGACGACCATAGAACATGGGTTGCAAGGCGAAACGCTCACCGATGGGGAACGACTTGCGCCAGTTGGCACTGACCTCGCTCATGCCGGGCTTGTCGTCGAGCTGGGCGAAGTTGTCGGTGAGATAGGCATACTCGGCCTTGAGACGAGCGCCACGAGAAGGGAAGTACCAGTCGTTCTCGCTGTTGTAGTTCAGACGGGCTCGGTAGCTGTAGAAATGTTCGTTTTCAAGCGTCACCTGCATGGCTGTTTCCGAGCCGAGCTTGTTGCGATAGTGCATATAGTCCCAGCGCAGTCCCATCTGCAGGTTGAAGTGGCGAAGATCGAAGTTGATAGGCAGGAACTCAGCCTGGAACTGGTTGTAGCGGATGTTGTAGCCGAGGTCGCCGTCCATATAAACGTCCACGTCGTTGCGCCGGAATGTATAACTGAGCGTGGGGCGGGTAAAATTACGGGGATGGACGGTGATCTCACCGCATGCCATCATGCGCTTGCCCAGTCGCAGTGTAATGTCGGTATTGATGGGGATAGCTGTCTTCAGCGGGATATCAATACCCAGTTGCACGGCGGCATATTCCTCAGTGTCGAAGCGTACACCAGCACGCAGCTGCACCGACTTCCGGTCGCCGGCCGAGAGGACCACACGTACACCGTCGGCCTTTTTCCACAAGGAATCAACCTGGGGGAAGATGCCGTTGATCCTTGTGACAGGTTTCGGCAGATTGATGGGCACCAAATGGCATTCAGCCGTCTGGTAGAACAAATCCACACGCATCGAGGTGGTGAGCTGCTGCTCGAGTTTGGCATCGATTTTTTCGATGCGGTCCAGGTGGAACTTCTGTTTCAGGAACCGCTCGTCCTGCGGCGTCATGTTCTCATACTTCTTTTCAAGGATGCGGTATTTCTCTGTCATGAAATTCGGACGCAGCGGATGCAGGATCTCAGGACGGAAATCCTCGTCGATGCCGATAAGCTTCTTCAGGGCGATGATATCGTCCCAATGGCGCATGGCCTCCTCCTCACCGCGACGGATGAGGGTGTCGATGGCGGCCTGTGAGAAACTGGCCGAGCCGTAGCCCTTCGTGTCTACCTGCATGTGCAGGTCGGTGATGTCGAGGTTCTCGTCGAGCTTGTTCTTACAGTTCACGTCGATGATCTGGCTTAGGATACTCATCGTACCTCCTATCTCTTCGGCACTTTTAGGAGCACCCTGCACAGTGACGCCGATAATAACCTCTGCACCCATCTCACGGGCAATGTCGGCCGGATAATTGTTCTTCAAGCCACCATCCACCAGCACCTTGTCGCCGATTCTGACGGGTGAGAAAGCGGCAGGGATAGCCATCGAGGCACGCATGGCCTGCGGTAGCTTTCCGCTATGGAAATCGACTTCAGTGTTTCCGATGATATCCGTCGCCACACAGGCAAAGGGAATAGGCAGGTCGCGGGTGAAGTCGAGCGAGTCGGTAAAACCTACGCAGAGCTGGCCGAACAGTTCTGCCAGATTCTTGCCCTTGATGATACCACCGGCATTCAGGTCGTGCTTGCCGAAGGTCAGGCCTGTCGAAAACAAATAGGTGTTCTGCTTATTGCGGTCGCTAAGACTCTGACGGCTCAGGTCCTCCTTGTCGGTGATGACGTAACTCCAGTCCTGCACCCTCACCATCGAGTCGAGCGCATTGGCGTTGTAGCCGATGGCATAGAGACCGCCGATGATGCTGCCCATCGACGTACCGGTGACGATATCGACAGGGATATGCGCCTTCTCCAACACTTTCAGCACACCGATGTGCGCCATACCTTTCGCACCGCCGCCGCTTAGCACAACAGCCACCCGTTTCCTATTGACAGACGTGCTGTCTGTCTTTGCGCTTACTGTACCGCATGTCAGTATTGCGGCTATAATTAATAATCGTATCTTTTTCATTATTTCGGATGCAAAGATAATGCTTTTTCCTGTTTTCTCAAAATTAATTTGATTGTTTTTCCCGAAATTCTCAGAATTCAGGGCTTTGCCTCCGTCATGGGGCAATTGTCAACTTGACTTGGCAAAACCTGCATGGAAGTGTGAAAGAAGCTAAAACACGACAAAAACATGCATCGGGATTGCGGATTCAAGCAGTTTTTTAAGTAACTTTGCATCCAAAATCTGAAAAGGGTGTTATGGAATCATTTCAATGGCTTAAAGATTTATTTACGACGACGGATTCAGTGGCCCATATTGCCTTGCTCTATGCCGTTGTCATTGCCATAGGTGTCTATCTGGGTAAAATCAAGGTGTTTGGCATCTCACTGGGTGTTACATTCGTATTGTTTGCAGGTATTGTGGCCGGACATATCGGTTTCACTGCTCCTATTCCTATTCTTAACTTCGTACAGGATTTCGGACTCATTCTATTCGTCTTTATGATCGGTTTGCAAGTTGGTCCCGGCTTCTTTGAGAACTTCGGCACACAAGGCGTGAAACTCAACGCGTTGTCGGCATCGGCCATCCTGCTGAACATCCTTGTCATGTTTGCCTGTTACTATATCTTCTTCGACACCAGCAACCCGATAAGCCTTCCCATGATGGTGGGTACGCTCTATGGTGCTGTAACCAACACGCCGGGTCTGGGTGCCGCCAATGAGGCCTTGCAGAGCATCTTCCCCGACGGTGCCCCGCAGATAGCCTCGGCCTATGCCTGTGCCTATCCGCTGGGTGTGCTGGGTATTATCGGGGCTACCATCATCGTAAGGTATCTGTGCAAGGTGAGGCTGGAAAAGGAGGAGGAACGCCTCAAGGCAATGGAGGAGACCAGCGTTGACAAGAAACCCTACAAGATGCACGTGGAAGTAACGAACCAATATCTGGAAGGTAAGACTTTGCTGCAGGTACATGATTTCCTGAACCGTGACTTCGTCGTTTCACGTATTGTCCATGATGGCGAGGTGTCGATACCCAACCGGAATACCGTCTTCCATCTGGGCGATCAGATGCTTATTGTATGTGCAGAGGCCGACCATGAGGCCATTGTGGCCTTTATCGGTCCAATGATTGACATTGACTTTGAGCAACAGGACCAGCCATTGGTCTCGAAACGTATCCTTGTTACAAACCCCAGCATGAACGGCAAGTCGCTGGCCTCGCTGCACTTCTCCAGCGTTCACGGTGTTAACGTGACCCGCGTGACCCGTCATGGCATCGACCTCTTCGCCTCGGCAGGTTTGCCTTTACAGGTGGGTGACAAGATAATGGTGGTGGGTCCGGAGGATGCCGTTGACCGTGTAGCCAATAAAATGGGCAACAGTATACGTCGTCTGAATGCTCCGAATATTGCCACAATCTTCGTTGGGATATTCCTTGGACTGATATTCGGCTCATTGCCCATTGCCATCCCTGGCATGCCCGTTCCCGTGAAACTTGGTCTTGCAGGCGGACCGCTCATCGTTGCCATCCTTATCGGAAGATACGGCTATAAGATACACCTCGTGACCTATACCACCACTTCGGCCAACATGATGCTACGCGAGATCGGACTCGTGCTGTTCCTGGCCTCGGTGGGTATCAAGGCGGGAGCCAACTTCTTTGAGACGGTGATACAAGGGGAAGGACTGCTTTTTGTGTTGACGGGATTCCTGATCACCATCATCCCCATTCTTATTATCGGTCCCATAGCCCGCATCCGCTACAAGTTCAATTACTTCACCATAGCCGGTATGATAGCAGGAACTTACACTGACCCGCCCGCATTGGCCTATGCTAACAGCATCTGCTCAAAAGAGGCTCCGGCATTGGGCTACTCAACGGTCTATCCACTATCGATGTTCCTGCGTATCTTTACGGCACAGATCGTGGTGCTGTTCTTCTGCGGATAGATCTGTTATGAAGTTATTGCATGCGTTGGAGGCCCTCCCAGCGCACATTCCAGGTGCCATCCTTCGGGAAACCAGGGTTGAGAGGTTCCTCGTAACCATCCCAGCCGGCGCACATCATGGCGACAGCCGTTAACAGGGCACCATTGCCGGGCAGGTAGATACGCAGACGATCAGCGGTCTGGAAGTTATGGCCATTTTTTAGATAGGTGTTCTTCTGGGTGTCGATCAGCAGGGCCTTCAGGGCTGTTTCCGGGTCTCCCAAACGAGCCGCACACATGGCGATCATACCATAGTCCCAACCCCAGGTGGTCTGCCAGTTCCAGTGCTTCATCACCCAGTCGAGGGTCTGCTTCATCTTCTCCTTGTTATATAATAAGGTATAGGGCGTGTGTGCGCTGGGCAGCATGCCACAGGCGCCAAGCACGGCCGGATGGTCGTTGCGGATTTTGTCGGCAAAGGTCTCTGATTTCCGAATCAAGGGGACAGGTCCATGATCGCTCGCATCGAGCTTATCAAGCGACCTATCCCCTTGATTCAGGTCGACCGTGTCGAAAGGGTCGAAACTTTCCATGTTGTCGGTCTTTCCCAGAGGCAGTCCGGCAGTGTAGATGCCCTGCACCTCAGGCATGGAGGCGAGCCGGGCGATGATCTCATCCCACTGGGCGTGACGGGGTTTCCCCTGACGCTCACGCCATTGGTTGGCGACAGAGAGTCCATACTGCCAGTAGGCGAGTTCGAAGGGCTGGTTGAAGGAGATATCCTTGGTCATGCACTCCTGCATGGCGGTGGCACCTTGGAGAATATAATGATTTCCGGGATGTCCAGAAAGTCCGGGAGCTCTGCTGACGAAGTCGGCCATGAACTCAGCGGTGGCCTCAACCTGTTCACCATAGGTCATGAGGGTTTCCTCCGAGGGGGTTGCACGATACATCTCTTCGGCGAGATAGATATAATGGGGCTGTTGCCAGATGAGGAAGGAACCGGTATTACTTGGGGCTTCGCCAGCCCAGGGATCGGTCATCTTCATCCAACGCACGCCTTTGAAGCCCTGGCGCTCCGCAATCTTTCTGGCCACGGGGTAGGCTGTGCTGTTATACCATTCAAGCATCTGGCGGATGTTCCCGGGATGGTTCCAGAGGGCGAAATCAACCGCATGCCACCAGGTCATCTCCAGATGCGGACGACCGAACCAGGAATTATAGGTGAGACCTGTCTCCTGTGGGGGCATGTTATTGGCACAGTTGATCTGGGTGAGATACTGTGACAGCACGACACGGCGCTCTAATTCCGGGGCTCTCGGGTCGGTACATTGCGAGAAATCGATGATGGCCCCCGACTGCCAGTAGTCATGCCAGTAGCGCTGGGCTGCCTTGTGATAACTGGAATAGTCGAAGGGGGATTTGTTCGGAGTGCTCGGAGTATTCGGAGTAATCGGATTACTCTGAGAATACTCAGCCGAGAAGGTGAGCACATCGTCGGTGGTGGAGAGCTCGAAATGATGGCGGTCACATTCCTGAAGCGTGGCAGTGCCTGACCATGTCAGGATAACATAATACTTGGTTGCATCGAGGGTGCGCTCAATGATGGCCGAGTGATCATCTTGGGCGATGACAGCCGACCGGTGACGTTCGGGCTTGTTCCAGTCATTGGCATCATCGGCATGATTGCCAGTGGGGTAGGAGAAACGCAGGGAGATGGCAGCGCGCTGGTCCTTCAGCAGATTGCTCTTGACACGGGCAAACAGGGCATCCTTTTGAGGATGGACACCAGTAGACACTTCCACGGTCTCGCCGTCAGCCCTGAACGATGATTCTATCTCACCATCCCAGAGCAGGAGCGACTGCTGAGACTGTTTTAATGCGGTCAGGGGAATCGGCTCACCTTTGGCATCCTTGAGGCTGAGGCCGATGGTGCCGAGGTTCAGACGGTGGGGATTGGCACGGAAATACGCTGTGGCCTGTTTGTGACGACCGTCCGTGTCTTTTTTGAATTCTACAGCATACACTTCGGGATGCCCATGGCCGAAATCAAAGGACTTCTCCGACTCAGAAGGCTGCAGATGGTTGGTGTTTTCGAATTGGTGCCAGCCCCAGTCGGACATGGCGTTCAGGGGCACACCTGCCCCATATTCAAAAGGGTAGCTCTGCAGACCGGTGATATCAACGGTGGTAGCAAAGTGACCATTCCCCACGCTGAGTGAAGCCAGAGGGTCGGCCTCGGTAATCAGGGGGTTATGACGCGACACGACGGCTTGCCTGTCGATGGCAGCCGTCGTGTTTTCGGTGTTATAGCCTAATTTCTCCATCTCAAGCGAGGCCCATATAAACGGCCCCACGCCTTTGGCATCATTGTCGCGGATGGGTTCCGAGAGGTAATATTGGTAGCCTCCGTCACGCCGTTTGTTCTCCTTCACGCTGCCTTTGGGGTTTATTTTCTTCATGGCAGCCTCTACCTCAGGGGTGGCGGCAGGACCAAGGCCGGCTACAGAACAACAATTGGTGAGTGAGATGGTCTTGTCTTCATTCACACGGATCATGTTGTTGATAATGCCTTTATAGGCCTTGATGCCAGCATCGCGGTATTTGGTGCCGAGATAGCCTTTGTTATAGGCTTTCAACAGCACATAGGCAAACATCGATGTCGCTGTTGACTCCAGATAATTGCCCTCACGTCCGGGAGCATCCATCACCTGATACCAGGTGCCTGTCTTCTTGTCCTGCCACTTGATGATGGCATCGAGGTCCTTCTGTAGCAGGTCGATGACCTCCTGACGACGCGCGTAGTCCTCCGGTAAGGCATCGAGCACTTCGATCAGGGCCATCGAATACCAGCCTTGGGCACGGGCCCAGCAGTGCTGCGACTGACCGGTCTCCTTATCGGCCCAGAAGGTGTTGCGCGTCTCGTCGTAGGCGTGGCGGTTCAGACCGGTCTTGGGATCGAGGGTTCGCTCGTAGGTGATCTTCAGTTGGTTGACGGCATCGTCGTAGATGCTCTGAATACTCTGATTATTCCGATTACTCCGAGTATTCCGAGATTTCTGAGTACTCTGAGAATTCACAATCGGGGCGGTCAGGCAACGAAAGGGTAAGCCCATGAAAATACCGTCAAGCCATACCTGATAGGCATAGATAGCCTTGTGCCAGAATACCTTGTCGACCTTGGTGCGCGGCTGGTCATTCAACTGCTTCATCATGGTCTGCATGGCCATGAGGTTCTTCTTCTCGGGATAAAGATTGTACATACGGGTTACAAAATGACCGGTACGGATGTTGTCGAGATTGTAGTCGAGGATATCGTAGCCCCGGATTTCGCCCTTTGCATTGATCATGGTATCGGTATATTCCTGACAGTACTGGCGGATGGCCTCACCACCATAGGTCAGGTAGGTGTCCAACATACCCTCGAGCTCGATCCCCATCACATAGCTCCATTTGGGCTGTGTGGAGAAGTCGAGCAGGTAGCTCTTCGGCACACGCTTCATCTCACTATACGTGAGCCACTCGCTGTAGTGCTTATAGGGCATTTCTGTCAGAGCCAGGGAACCATTGACATAAAGATTCTCGAACTTCACGTTGCGCGTCTTGCCAGAAGAGAAGTTGCCTGCTTCAACCCCGTTGAACTTACAGTTCTTGACAAAGATGTCGTACACGTAAGTATCTTCCTCAAGACCGATGATCTGTACACCGTATTTCGATTTCTCGCTGGTGACATTCTCCATGTAGACATTGCGCACCGTGGGATAGTTGCCACGACAGCAGATCTCATTATGCTCGTAGTCGAGGTTGATCTTCAGTACCGATTCCTTGCAGACGCCTACCTTCACATCCTTCATGTTGATGTTCTCGATGATACCACCTCGGCAGGAATTGGTCTTGATGCGCAATACACGCTCCAACTCCGGAGAGTCCATCACGCAGTCGTGGGCATAGACGTTCTTACAGCCACCACTGATCTCACTGCCAATCACCACACCACCATGGCCATTCTTCATCTCACAGTTGCGGATGATGATGTTCTGCGAGGGCATGTTACGCTCACGGCCATCGCGGTTACGGCCGCTCTTGATGGCGATGCAGTCGTCGCCGGTATTGAAGAAACAGTCCTCAATCAGCACACGGTTGCAGCACTCGGGGTCGCAGCCGTCACCGTTCGGACCATCGTTGATCATCTTCACCCTCCGGACGGTGATATCGGTGGAGTGCAGGGGATGGATCACCCAGAAGGGCGAACGCAACAGAGTGATATCCTCCAGCAGGATGCCCTCACACTTGTTGAAGTTGACGAGCTGTGGACGCAAGCCGTCCTGAGGTCCGAAGACGCGCTCAGGCGTGCGCTCACCTTTCTCATTATACATGGGAATGCCGTCCTCACCATTCTTCAGGAGTCTTGCACGGGCCCCCTTGTTCTGGGCGATACCACCTTCCTTGGCTCCAAAACGGGCATTGCCACACCAGGGCCACCAGGTTTCTTTGGAGCCGCCTCCGTCGATGGTGCCCTTGCCGGTGATGGCGATGTCCTTGGCCTTGAAGGCATAGACACAGGGTGAGAGATTGAAACACTCCAGTCCTTCCCAGGAGGTCTCCACGATGGGATAGAGCTCGGGCTCGAAGGCAAACTCCAACACGGCACCTTCCTGTACTTCGAGGTTCACGCCACTCTTCAACTGGATGGCGGCGGTCAGGAATTTGCTGCCAGCTGGCACCACCACCTTTCCGCCACCTTTCTTCGAACATTGGTCGATGGCTTTCTGGATGGCCTTCTGGTTCTGGGCGGCGGTGGCATCGGTCTTCGCGCCATACTTAGTGATCAGATACGCCTTGTCGGCAAACTGAGGCACACGGATACTCTGTTCAATCTGCTTGTACTGGGTCTCATTCCATTGGGCATGAGCCGCTGCCGGTATCAGCAGGCAGAGCATCAACACTTGAAATAGTCTTTTCTTCATTTGTATTTAGTAAATTATTAGCTTGTAGTCTCACGTTTCGTGTGCAAAGATACGAAAAATACGTGAGACTACAAACTAAATACCGGAAATAATAACGTAAACGTTATCTTTTCAGTGCTTCGAGCAGTTCGTCGAGGGCTTTTTCCGCGTTGCCATCTGATTCGCTCAGAAGACTGACGAACTTAGAACCGATAATGGCACCTGCTGCATTGTCCTGAGCCGCTTTCAAGGTCTGGGCATTCGAGATGCCAAAGCCGATCATACGGGGATTGCGCAGGTTCATGGCGTTGATACGACGGAAATAGGCCTGCTTCTGGTCGTCGAAGCTCTTCTGCGTGCCGGTGATCGAGGCCGATGAGACCATATAGATAAAACCATCGGTATGGTCGTCGATGAAACGGATACGTTCCTCGCTGGTCTCCGGTGTGATGAGCATGATGATACGCAGGTCATATTGGTCGGCAATGGGCTTGACGAGGTTCAGATAATCGTCGAAGGGCAGGTCGGGGATGATGGCACCACTGACACCGGCGGCCACACAACTCTTACAAAATGCCTCAATGCCATAGTGCAGGATGGGGTTCAGATAACCCATCAGCACCAAGGGAATCTCCACCTGGTCCTTGATGGCCTCCAACTGCGCGAAAAGCTTGCTGAGGGTCATCCCGTTCTTCAGGGCCTGGGTGGCAGCACTCTGGATGACAGGGCCGTCGGCCAGTGGGTCGCTGAAGGGAATACCTACTTCCACCATGGCGATACCTTTGCGCTGCATGGCTAGAATCACATCGGCAGTGCCCTCCAATGTGGGACAACCTGCACAGAAATAGAGCGAAAGGAGCTTTTTGTCCTTACTATTGTCGAAAAGCTGATTGATCTTGTTCATAACGATTGAATGAATGTTTTGAGTTTTTGGATATCCTTGAGCCCGGGTGATTGTTCAAATCGGGAGTTCAGGTCGATGCCGATACATTGTGGATGATGGAAGGTCCGGATACGCTCAGCATCCTCGGGACCGATGCCGCCGCTCAGCAGGAAGGGCGTCTGTCCGTGATAGTTTTCTAACACTTGCCAGTCGAACTGGATACCATTACCGCCCACAGAAGGACCTTTCGTGTCGAAGAGGAAATAGTCTGCCAGACCTTCATAAGCCTTGGTCTGCTCCAGATCCTCGCAGGTGGCGATGCTGAAAGCCTTGATCAGCTGCGGGGGAATGGTGGCTGAACCGTGTTCGGCGATGGCCTGACGCAATCGGTTGATGTCTGTCGTTGTTTCGTGGCCATGCAACTGGATGTAGTCGAGCCTGTATAGTCGGCTGATGCTGACGATCTTTTCTGGTTCCTCGTCGACAAAGACACCCACCCGCTTAACATCCTTCGGCAGATAATCGGGCCGTTTGCTGACATAGCGGCTTGATTTGGGCCAGAAAATAAAACCCATCCAGTCGATAGCCAGGGTGGATACCTCCTGGATATTCGCAGCCTCACGCATGCCACATACCTTGATGATGAGTTCCGTACGTTTCATCCGCAATCAGAGTTTTTGGATAAAGGCCTCTAAAGCCAATCCGGGATCGGCATGCTTCATGAAATGCTCTCCCATCAGGAAACCACGGAAACCTGCAGCGCGGAGCGCCTTGACGGTGAGAGGGTCGGAAAGACCACTCTCGCTCACTTTCACAGCCTCCTTAGGCAGATACTCTGCCAGACGGAACGATGTTTCCACATCGGTCACGAACGATCCTAAATGACGGTTGTTGATGCCACAGAGGTCGGGCATCTGCTCGGCATATTCGAGTTCTTCCTGGGCATGCATCTCCAACAGCACTTCCATACCCAACTCATGGGCTGTCTGTTGCAGCGACCGGCAAGTCTCTTTCGTCAGACAGGCGGCAATCAACAGCACGGCAGAGGCCCCACAGAGACGGGCCTGGAACAACTGATACTCGTCGATGACGAAGTTCTTGTAGAGGATGGGAATCCTCACGCCCTGATGACGGGCGATGCGGATAAACTCATCACATCCCCCGAAGAAACGCCCATCGGTCAGAATGGAGAGGGCGGCAGCGCCATGTTGCTGATAACTCAGTGGAATCTCCTCGGCCTTGCCTTCCTCCTTGATCCAACCTTTCGAGGGCGACTTGCGCTTGAACTCGGCGATGATGCCACTGTCGGACTCGCAGAGGGCTTTCGACATGGAGGGCGCGCTGAAGTCGATGATGGCCTCCACCTGACGGTACAGCTGTGTGGGGGGGACAACCTGTTTGAACTGTTCCACCTCCACACGCTTATGCGCCACGATCTCCTGTAATATGTCCTGCATGGCCATTAACTATTCAGTTCCACGAATTTCTTGAAAGTCTTCAGTGCCGCACCGCTGTCGATGCTCTCACGGGCAATCCCGATGCATTCCTCAATACTCTTCTTTCCTTTCTCCAACACTTGAATGCCAAAGCCTGCATTGGCCAGTACGATGTTCTTCTGGGCAGGCAGGGCACGGTTCTCCAAGACGGAGTCGAAGATGGCAGCGGCCTCTTCCTCTGTAGCTCCTCCCACCAGTTCTTCCGGCTTGGCAATGGCAAAACCAAGGTCCTGAGGCTTGAAGATACGCTCGTAGTCTTTGGTGGTGACCTTGAAATCACCCGTCAGCGAGATCTCGTCATAGCCGTCGATGGAATTCACGATACCATAGTCGATGCCCAACTTCTGATACACACTGTTGTAGAGACGCATCTGGTCGAGATTTGCCACACCCAGCAACTGGCACTTAGGCTGCGAGGGATTGACGATAGGACCTAAGAGGTTGAAGATGGTGGGGAACTGCAGGGCTTTCCGGATCGGCCCCACAAACTTCATGGCCTTGGCAAACAACTGGGCATGCAGATACACGATGCCTGCCTCATCCAACGAACGGTTCAGTTTGTCGATGTCGTCGGTAAACTTGATGCCATGGTGCTGAATGACGTTCGAGGCACCGCTGACAGAGGTGGCGGCATAGTTGCCGTGCTTGGCCACCTTATAGCCGGCGCCTGCAATCACAAAACAAGCGGTGGTCGAGATGTTGAAGGTGTTCTTACGGTCTCCGCCGGTCCCCACCACGTCGATATAGCGGTCTGCCTTCAGAATGGCCGGCACACCGGTCTCAAGGATACCGTCGCGGAAGCCCAAGAGTTCATCGACGGTCACGCCTCTCATCTGCAGACAGGTGAGCAGAGCGGTAATCTGTTCATTGGGATACTCACTGTGCGTGATACCAATCAAAATCGTTTTCATCTCTTCACGAGTCAGTTCCTCGTGGTTCAGCAACCTGAAGAGGTAGCTTTTCATTGTCTGTTCCATATTCTATTAATTATTAATTATCCATTATTCATTACAAAAACAGCCAGTTTTGTATCATCTTCTTGCCATCAGGGGTGAGTACACTCTCCGGATGGAACTGGATGCCCCTCACATTCAGTGTCTTGTGACGAAGGGCCATGATCTGACCATCAATCTCTGCGGTAATCTCCAGGCAGTCAGGGAACGCTTCTTCCGACACCACCCATGAATGGTATCGGCCGATGGTGATGGTACGTTCCATACCGCTGAAAATGGGATCGTCGACCACGATATGACAGGGGGTGGCCACCCCATGGAATACCTCCGAGAGATTCACCAGCTTTGCGCCAAACACTTCACCAATGGCCTGGTGACCCAGACAGACGCCCAGGATAGGTTTCTTGCCGGCATAGGTCCGGATGACATCCAACAGCAGTCCTGCCTCAGAGGGAATGCCAGGACCCGGCGAGAGCACGATCTTATTGTATGGCTCCAGCTCTTCCAACTTAAACTGGTCGTTACGCAGGACGGTCACTTCTGCGCCCAGTTCCTTGATCAGATGACTCAGGTTATAGGTAAACGAGTCATAATTGTCTATAATCACTACTTTCATATCCTTACATTTTTTCAGCCATCAATATCGCACGGCGCAGGGCGCCAAGCTTGTTGTTCACTTCCTGCAGCTCGTATTCCACATCACTCTTTGCAACTATACCGCCCCCGGCCTGGAACCACAATTCACCATTTCTCGAAACAAAGGTACGAATGGTGATGGCCTGGTTCAGGGATCCGTCGAGGCCGATCATACCGATACATCCACCATAGGCACCACGGTTGTGGGGCTCGTATTCAGAGATCAACTGCATGGCCCTTACCTTGGGCGCACCACTCAGGGTACCGGCCGGGAACGTGTCGATAAAGGCCTTGATAGGATCTGCACCCTCGTCCAGCTCGCCACTGACACGGGATACCAGGTGAATCACATGACTATAGTATTGCAGATCCTTGTAGAAGTCTACCTTCACATGATGACAGTTCCGGCTCAGGTCATTACGGGCCAGGTCTACCAACATCACATGCTCGGCATTCTCCTTGGGATCATTGCGCAGATATTCCGCCCCTTGGCGGTCAGCCTCTGCATCTCCCGTGCGCTTCGTCGTACCAGCAATCGGATCAATATAAGCTACATATTTCTCCTGACTCCTGACTCCTGTCTCCTGACTCCTGTCTCCTGACTCCTGTCTCCTGACAACACGACAATGGGTTTCAGGCGATGAACCAAAAATGCGGAAACCTCCGAAGTCGAAGTAGAAGAGGTAAGGTGAGGGGTTGATGCTCCTCAGGGCACGGTAGAGCTTGAAATCATCGCCTTCATACTTCTGGATAAACCGTCGGCTGAGCACAATCTGGAACACGTCACCACGCAGACAATGTTGGATTCCTTTACGGATATTCTCCTTGTGCTCTTCATCGGTCAGTGTACTGGATACCTCGCCTACGGGGTGGAAGTCATAGGCCTTCACGTTGGCTTTGTTCATGGCCTTCATCATCTCCGGGATTTCTGAGTTTTCTGAAGACTCCGAGAGACTCACCACTTTCAGGGTGTTGTTGTGGTGATCGAAAACGATGACGGTCTTATAGAGGATGTACAATAAGTCGGGGGCGTCGTTCTTGGCCTGGGTCTCATCCTTCACGGGGATGTTCTCAAAGTATCTGACGGCATTGAAAGAGGTATAACCAAACAGTCCGCAAAACTCTGATTCCGAGCCTTTTACTTTAATACATTTGAGCAGTGCATTAATGGCTGTGTCGGTTTTGAAATCAGAACATATTTCCTGCTCCATGACGCTTCCGTCAGGATAGCTGACCGTAGCTTTCCCATGACCGACGGCCACGCTGGCGATGGGTTGGATGCCGATGAACGACCTTGCATTGCTCTTGTCATGATAGTCGGAGCTCTCCATCAGCGCACTCTGCGGATAGAGGTCTCTCAGTCGCATATAAACCCCTACTGGTGTGTACAGGTCTGCCAGGATGGTTTGACTCTTTGTGATATATTCAAATGTCTTCATAATTATCAATTATCAATCGTCAATTATCAATTAGAAATCTCCATATTCTCCCGCCATGGCCTTGTTTTTCAGATAGGTCTCCACATCTTTGTCGCCTCTGCCACTGATAGTGAGTACCACGACATCGTCCTTCTTAAAATGGAGTTTCTTCAGGGCGGCAATGGCATGGGCAGACTCAATGGCAGGGATGATGCCTTCCATTCGGGTGAGTTCATAACCGCCATAGATGGCCTCGTCGTCATTGATGCTCAATACCTGCGTACGACCTTTCTTGGCCATGTTACAGTGCATGGGACCTACGCCGGGATAGTCCAGACCGGCACTGATGGTGAAGGCTTCCTCAATCTGACCGTCCTCATTCTGCATCACCAGCATCTTGGCACCATGCAGGATGCCGACTGTTCCCTTGTGGATGGTGGCAGCGGTATGATTGGTTTCCCAACCATGTCCTCCTGCCTCTGCCAGGACAATCTTCACACGCTCATCATCCATATAGTGGTAGATGGTGCCTGCGGCATTCGACCCTCCACCGATACAGGCGATGAGGTAGTCGGGATAGTCGCGACCTTCTTTCTCAGCCAACTGCCATTTGATCTCCTCGGAGATGACGCTCTGCATTCTGGCCACCAGGTCTGGGTAGGGGTGAGGTCCCATCGTGGAACCGACGATATAGAAGGTGTCCTGTGGATGACAGCACCAGTCTCTGATGGCCTCGCTGCAGGCATCGCTCAAGGTCATGTTGCCGGTCATGACGGGATGTACCTGGGCACCCAACATCTTCATACGTTCTACATTCGTGTGCTGGCGCTCCACATCTGTGGCACCCATAAACACCTCACACTTCAGGTTCATCAGCGCACAGACCGTAGCAGTGGCCACCCCATGCTGACCGGCTCCGGTCTCTGCAATGATACGGGTCTTGCCCATCTGCTTGGCCAACAGAATCTGACCGATGGTGTTGTTGATCTTGTGGGCACCGGTGTGGTTCAGGTCCTCACGCTTCAGATACAATTTACAACCATACTGCTCACTCATCCGCTGGGCATAATACAGAGGTGAGGGACGGCCCACATAGTCTTTCAGCAGGGCGTGATACTCGCGTTTGAAGGCTTCTGACTCGATGATTGGCAGATAGGCTTCCTGCAGGTCATGCACGCACTTGTAAAGAATCTCGGGTACATACGCACCGCCGAATTCTCCGTAAAAACCGTTTTCGTCTACTTGATAACTCTTCATTTTTTATTTATTATTTATTCGTTTGTTATTTACTAAAAAAAGACTCACCGCTGTCGCGATGAGCCTTTTATATCTTCATTGAATAACAGATATGGCGATTAGTCTCGCGACGTTTTTGATCTCGAGCACTGCCACCACCAAATGTTAAACTGAC
>JAFZCU010000045.1 GCA_017556145.1 Prevotella sp.
ACCACACGGCCACCATCGCCATGATGGCGAGCAGGTGATGGGCCTCTTCGTTGATGCCTTGTATGGGCAGCATCCACAGCCCGATAGCGAACAGCGGTCCCAAGATTGCACCCACCGTGCGACGCTTTTTGTCGAATGAATCGTTCTCTCCTCCCATGGTAACTTTTCCTTTATTCGTTTCTAAGTTGCAAAGATAAATAATTGCTGGCACAAAACAAAAGAAAACCCTGAAAAATAATCTGAATCCCCAGGAATTTATCAACTCTTTTAGTAAAAAGTTTGTGAAGTTCAGAAAAACTTGCTATCTTTGCAACTTGAAACAAAACAAACAGCAATATCACTATGGTATATAATGAAATCGGAAAGACCGGCATGAAGGTCTCGAACTTGAGTTTCGGGGCCTCATCGCTGGGCGGTGTGTTCCACAGCATCCGCGAGGAAGAGGGCATCAAGGCCGTGTATACAGCCGTTGAGAACGGCATGAACTTCATTGATGTGTCGCCCTATTACGGCCACTATAAGGCAGAAACCGTGTTGGGTAAGGCCCTGAAGGGCATCTCCCGCGACAAGTATTATCTCTCGACGAAGGTGGGCCGCTACGGCCATGACGGTATCAACACATGGGACTACTCCGCCAAGCGTGTCACCGACAGCGTGTATGAGAGCATGGAACGTCTGAACATCGATTATATCGACCTGATCAACGTACACGATATCGAGTTTCAAGGCGACCGCGAGGGTGGTCTGCAACTGATTGTCGATGAGACGCTGCCTGCCCTGGTCGAACTGAAGAAGAAGGGTGTGGTAGGTCATGTCGGTATTACCGACCTGCAGCCCGAAAACCTGAAATGGGTGATCGAGCACTGTGAGGAGGGCACCGTGGAGAGCATCCTCAATTTCTGCCACTATAGCCTGAATGACACATTGCTGGCTGATTTCCTCGGTTTCTTCGAGCAGCATGGCGTGGGTGTCATCAATGCCTCGCCCTTCTCGATGGGTCTGCTGTCGAGTCGCGGGGCGCCGATGTGGCATCCGGCTTCGAAGGACCTGCGCAATGCCTGTGCCAAGGCAGCTGCCTATTGCCTGGAGGTGGGTTATCCTATCGAAAAGCTGGCGGTGCAGTTCTCTACCAGTCTGAATCCGCGTATTGCCACAACCCTCTTCAGCAGCGCCAACCCGCTGAATGTGCTGAAGAATATCGAGTATGTCAACGAGCCGATGGACGAGGCACTCGTGGCCAAGGTGCAGGAGATTATCGGGGATCAGATGTTCGTCCGCTGGAAGAATAGTTAATGTCACACAGATCTGTGTGAGAAATAAATATAATATGAAGATTATTGATGCGCATTCGCATTTATGGCTGAGGCAGGATACGAGCTGGGACGGGAAACCGATCCGTTCGCTGAAGAACGGCCGCAGCATCTTCCTCGGTGAGGAGGTGCAGATGATGCCGCCCTTTATCATCGACAGTCAGAACTCGGCAGAGGTGTTCCTCTCGAATATGGACTATGCCCAGGTGGGTGCCGCCGTGGTGGTACAGGAGTTTATCGATGGTCTGCAGAACGACTATCTGGAAACGGTTCAGAAGCAGTGTCCTGACCGTTTTCTGTGCTGTGGCATGGCCGACTACCGGCAGCCCGGTTTCTTCGCCCAGGCACAGGAACTCATCGAACAGCGCGGTTTCCGTGGCATCGCCATCCCGGGTCACCGGCTGAGAAATCAAGGGGACAGGTCGCTTGATACGCTCGGTACGAGCGATCATGGACCTGTCCCCTTGATTTCCGACGAGATGATGCGGATGTTCCACCTGATGGAGCAGAAGAATGTGGTGCTGAGCATCACCCTCGAGGATGGTGACCGGCAGGTGGGCGAATTGCGTGAGGTGATCAGTGAGTGTCCTGGGCTTCGCATTGCCATCGGTCACCTGGGCATGGCCAATCCGCCGCAGACGCCCTGTTGGGAGAATCCCAGCTGGCGCCGTCAGATGGCCTTGGCGCAACATGCGCACGTGATGATAGAGATGGGTGGTATAACGTGGCTCTACAACGCGGAGTTCTATCCCTTCCCATCGGCCATCCGTGCCATCCGCGAGGCCATCGACATTGCAGGCGCCGATAAACTGATGTGGGGCTCCGACTATCCCCGTACCATCACCGCCATCACCTACCGCATGTCGTATGACTTCATCCTCAAATCATCGGAGCTCTCCGATGCCGACAAACGCCTCATCCTCGGCGAGAACGCCCTGCGCTTCTATGGCTTTACGGCGCTGCCGGAGTTGCCTTATATCAAGAATATGAGCGAATAAACCCTACTTAAAAACATATACAAAACAATGATGAAGAATTATCCTAAAATCGGTATCCGGCCCACGATTGACGGTCGTCAGGGCGGTGTCCGCGAGAGTCTGGAAGAGAAGACAATGAACTTGGCCAAGGCCGTGAAGAACCTGATTGAGCAGAACCTGCGAAACGGTGACGGCTCGAAGGTGGAATGTGTCATTTCGGACACGACGATAGGCAGGGTGGGCGAGAGTGCCGCCTGCGCTGAGCTGTTTGAACGTGAGGGGGTGGGGTCGACCATCACCGTGACCTCATGCTGGTGCTATGGCTCGGAGACGATGGACATGAATCCCACTTATCCCAAAGCCGTGTGGGGATTCAACGGAACGGAACGTCCGGGTGCCGTCTATCTCGCAGCCGTGCTTGCCGCTCATGCACAGAAGGGGCTGCCCGCCTATGGCATCTATGGCCACGATGTACAGGACTTGGATGACAATACCATTCCTGAGGATGTGGCTGAGAAGCTGTTGCGCTTTGCCCGTGCTGCGCAAGCGGTGGCAACGATGCGCGGCAAGAGCTATCTGAGTCTGGGTAACACCTGTATGGGTATCGCCGGTTCCATTGTCGATGCCGACTTCCTGCAGCACTACCTCGGCATGCGCACGGAGTATGTATCGCTGGTAGAGATACTCCGCCGCGTGGATTTCGGCATTTACGACAAGGAGGAGTTTGCCAAGGCGATGGCCTGGGTGGAGAAATACTGCAAGCCCAACGAGGGCCATGACTATAACGAAGACCGTCCGCTGTTCCCCGGCGTGCCCATGACCTCCTTCAATGGCAAGGGTAAGGGCAAGAACCGCCAGGAGAAGGACGAGGACTGGGCATTCACCGTGAAGACAATGATGATTATCCGCGACCTGATGAAGGGCAGCGACCGTTTGCTGGAGATGGGCTATAAGGAAGAGGCCATCGGCCATAATGCTATTGCCGCCGGTGTACAGGGTCAGCGTCAGTGGACGGACTATAAACCCAATTTCGATTTCCCAGAGTCGCTGATGTGTACCTCGTTCGACTGGAACGGTCCCCGCGAGGCCTATACACTGGCGACGGAGAACGACTTCCTGAATGGCATGTCGATGTTGTTCGGCCATCTGCTGACCAACCGTGGCGTGATGTTCTCGGACATCCGTACCTACTGGAGTCCGGAGGCTGTGGAGCGTGTCAGTGGCAAGCGGCCTGAGGGACAAGCGGCCGGCGGTTTCATCCATCTCATCAATAGCGGTGCCACGACACTCGATGCCACCGGCGCCATGAGCGATCAGAACGGCCAACCCACCATCAAGCCTTTCTGGGAGATGAAACAAGAAGATATGGAAGCCTGTCTGAAGGCGACTTCGTGGATGCCTGCCGACAGGGATTATTTCCGTGGCGGTGGCTATTCCTCACACTTTGTGACAAAGGGTGGCATACCGATGACCATGCTGCGCCTGAACCTTGTGGCTGGCCTTGGCCCTGTGTTGCAATTGGCTGAGGGCTGGACGGTGGAACTAGACCAGAAGACCCACGACATTCTCGACAAACGTACGGATCCGACATGGCCGACGACGTGGTTTGCTCCAAGGCTCGACCCCACGAAGGATGCCTTCAAGGATGTCTACTCGGTGATGAACAACTGGGGCGCCAACCACGGGGCCATCTGTTTCGGACATGTGGGTGCCGACCTGATTACGCTCTGTGCTATGTTGCGTATCCCTGTGTGTATGCATAACATCGCTGACAAGGACATCTTCCGTCCGGCGGCGTGGAATGCGTTCGGCATGGACAAGGAGGGGGCGGATTATCGCGCATGTGCTAATTTCGGACCAATATATAAATAAAGAATATGTCACACAGATCTCACAGATTTTTTAATCCTTTGGATTATTTTGCTCAGAGCCATCGTCGCTAGCGACGATTATCTGTGAGATCTGTGGGATCTGTGTGAGAATAAAACATCTGTGTGAGAATTAAAAAAATAAGGAACATGGAAGAGAAAAAATCGTTGATTTCAAAGGATGGGGTGAGTTTTCTGATCCCATTTATTCTCGTGACGTTCTGTTTCGCCCTGTGGGGATTCGCCAACGACATCACCAACCCGATGGTGAAGGCGTTCTCGAAGATCTTCCGCATGAGCGTGACCGACGGTACACTGGTACAGGTGGCTTTCTACGGTGGCTATTTCTGCATGGCTTTCCCGGCAGCCATCTTTATCCGTAAGTTCAGCTACAAGGCAGGTGTGCTGATGGGACTCGGCCTCTATGCCGCCGGTGCCCTGATGTTCTTCCCTGCGAAGGCCATCGGTATCTACGGCTGTTTCCTGATTGCCTATTTCATCATGACCTGCGGCCTCTCGTTCCTGGAGACGAGCTGTAATCCGTATATCCTGACGATGGGTCCGGAGGAAACGGCGACACGGCGACTGAACATGGCGCAGTGTTTCAACCCCTGCGGCTCAATCATCGGTATGTTCGTGGCCATGAACTTTATTCAGGCCAAGTTGAATCCGATGAGCAGCGATGAGCGCGCCTTGTTGGGCGATACGGAGTTTGAGGCATTGAAGGATGCCGACCTGAGTGTGCTGATCTCACCCTATCTGATTATCGGTCTGGTGATTGTGGCGATGTTCCTCATCATCCTGTTCTCGAAGATGCCGAAGAACGGCGACCAGAGTCATGACATCCATTTCTTTGCCACGCTGAAGCGTATCTTCGCCCTGAAGTACTATCGAGAGGGCGTGATTGCCCAGTTCTTCTATGTGGGTGCGCAGATTATGTGCTGGACCTTTATTATCCAATATGGTACACGCGTGTTCATGGCAGAGGGTATGGAGGAGCAGGCTGCCGAGGTGCTCTCACAGCGGTTTAATATCTTTGCGATGCTCTTCTTCATCTGCTCGCGCTTTATCGCCACCTGGCTGATGAAGTGGCTGAAGCCCGCCAAATTGTTGGCTATCTTCGGTGTGTTGGGCATGGTGTTTACACTTGGTGTGATTGTGTTCCAGAACCGTATGGGACTCTATTGCCTGGTTTGTGTCAGCGGATGTATGTCGCTGATGTTCCCCACCATCTACGGCATTGCCCTCGACGGCCTGGGTGATGATGCGAAGTTCGGTGCTGCCGGTCTGATCATGGCCATCCTTGGTGGTAGTGTACTGCCGCCGTTGCAGGCTGTGATCATCGACCAAGGTACGGTATTCGGTGGCTTTCCCGCTACGAATGCCTCGTTCGTGTTGCCGTTGTTCTGTTTCCTCATTGTAACCATCTACGGCTACCGCACGCATGTCAGGAGAAGTTTGTAAAAATAATAAATAATAATGAAAGCAATACAGATTAGTGAGCCTTCGGTGATGAAGGTGATAGATTTAGCCGAGCCGGAGATGGGCGATGGCGAAGTACTGTTGAAAATGAGATATGTGGGCTTCTGCGGCAGCGACCTGAATACCTTCCGTGGTGGCAATCCGATGGTGAAGATGCCTGTGGTGCCCGGTCATGAGGTGGGTGCGGAGATTGTCAGTGTGGGCAAGAACGTGCCCGATATGCTGAAGCCAGGTATGGTGGTCACCGTGAACCCCTATACCAATTGTGGCAAGTGCGCCTCGTGCCGTAACGGTCGGGTGAATGCCTGTGAGCACAACGAGACGCTCGGTGTGCAGCGCTGGGGTGCCATGCGTGAACTGCTTGTGTTGCCCTGGGAGAAGGTGATTCCTGCCGGTGGCCTTGATCCCCGTACGTGTGCGTTGATAGAGCCGATGAGTGTAGGCTTCCATGCCGTGAACCGTGCCCAGGTGACGGATATCGACGTGGTGATGGTGATTGGCTGTGGCATGGTGGGGATGGGCGCTGTGGTACGTGCTGCCCTGCGTGGTGCCACCGTCATTGCTGCCGACATCGACGATGAGAAGCTGGCCTTGGCCAAGGAGATGGGTGCCACCTATGCGGTGAATACCAAGACTGAGGATGCCCATGCCCGTCTGCAGGAGCTGACCGGCGGTTTCGGTCCCGATGTGGTGATCGAGGCTGTGGGTAGTGTGCCTACCTATCAGATGGCCGTCAACGAGGTGGCTTTCACCGGTCGTGTGGTCTGCATCGGCTATGCGAAGAGTGAAGTGGCCTTCCAGACGAAGTATTTCGTACAGAAGGAACTCGATATCCGCGGCTCACGTAATGCCCAGCCCTCTGATTTCCGTGCGGTGATCCACTATCTGCAGCGTGGCACCTGTCCTGTGGACCGTCTGATCAGCGGCGACGTGGCGCCTGAAGGTGCCCTCGAGGCTATGCAGCAGTGGGCAGAGAATCCCGGCAAGGTGTTCCGTATATTGGTACATTTTTAGGGATTGAACATTGAAGATTGAATATTGAAGATTGAAGGATGAGGCGGGTTGTCGTATTTCTGATCGGTCTGCTGCTGGGCAGTCTGCATGTCTGGGCCCAGGAGACCATCAGCCTGGCAGGTGAGTGGGAATTGTCGTTGGGCGATTCGCTACATTATAACGATTATGTGATGCTGCCGGGTTCGCTGTTGACCAACGGCAAGGGCGATCCCGTATCGGTGAAGACTAAGTGGACAGGATCGCTCTACGACTCGTCGTACTATTTCAATCCCTACATGGCGCAATATCGGGTGGATGGCAACATGAAGTTCCCCTTCTTCCTGACGCCAGAGACGCACTATGTGGGCTATGCATGGTATAGGAAGAGCGTGTATGTGCCTGACTCGTGGAAACGCAGTCGTGTGACTATCTTCCTGGAGCGTCCGCATATTGAGACAACCATCTATGTGAATGGGGCGAAGATATTGCACCAGATGTCGCTCTCGGCACCCCATCAGTGTGACATCACCCGTTGGCTGAATGCCGGTCAGCGCAACACCATCACCATCTGTGTGTATAATGGTATCGAGAACGTGTGTGTGGGTCAGGACTCGCATAGTGTGACCGACCAGACACAAGGCAACTGGAACGGTATCGCAGGCACGATGGAACTGCGGGCGCAGCCGAAGGAATTGTATATAGAAAAAGTGCGCTTACGGCCAGACTTGACGAATGGGTGCGTGCATCTGAGCCTTGATGCAGGCGGCCGGCTCACATTGAATAGCTTTAACGACTATAATAATTACTATAGCATAGCTGTGGTGAAGGATGGCGACGACCCCAGCAAGGCTATCGTGCGGTATCGCTACCTGACAGAATCTCATATCGAATACGACTTTTTCTTTGATGATTCCGTCTATGTCTGGGATGAGTTCCATCCCGCTGTCTACCGCATCGGCATCTCCCTCGGAGGTGACTATTACGAGACGACCTTCGGCATGCGCCACATCAGCGTCGAGGGTAGGGAACTATATATGAACTATCATCCCATCTGGCTGCGCGGTACGGTGGAGAACTGCTGTTTCCCCGAGACGGGCTATCCCCCCACGGACGAGGAGTCGTGGACGAAGATCTTCGAGAAGTGTAAGGCCTACGGACTGAACCACATGCGTTTCCATAGCTATTGTCCGCCGGAGGCCGCCTTTGCCGCTGCTGACCGTGTGGGCTTCTATCTGCAGCCTGAGGGTCCGTCGTGGCCGAATCACGGTGTGAAACTGCGTCGCGGACAGAAAATCGATGAATACCTGATGGAAGAGTCGAAACGCATCATCGATGCCTACGGCCATCATCCCTCGTTTGTGATGATGGCGGCGGGTAATGAGCCGGCAGGCGACTGGGTGAGCTACTGTAACGACTGGGTGAAGGCAATGAAGAAATACGACCCCTCGAAGATTTATTGCGGCGCCTCCGTCGGTGGTGGCTGGGCTTGGGATGATGGTTCGGAGTATCATGTGAAGGGTGGAGCACGTGGCCTGGACTGGGACCGCCATGCACCGCATTCGGATGATGACTATTACGACCAGATTCTCCGTCCGCGGAACTACAAGGATACCGTTGATAACAACTCGCCCATCATCGCCCATGAACAGGGACAGTGGTGCGCCTTCCCCGACTTTAAGGAGATTCCGCAGTATACGGGCGTCTATAAGGCCAAGAACTTCGAGATTTTCCGCGATTTGCTGCGCGACAATGGTATGGAACAGCAGGCGGAGAAATTCCTGATGGCGAGTGGAAAGTTGCAGACGCTTTGCTATAAGTACGAGATAGAGCGTAACCTGCGTACGCCGGACTATGCAGGCTTCCAGCTGCTGGCTCTCAACGACTACAGCGGTCAGGGTACCGCTTTGGAGGGTGTGCTGAATGTGCACTGGCAGGAGAAAGGCTATACTAATGCGAAGGAATGGAAGGATTTCTGCAATGCGATTGTACCGTTGGCCAGGTTCCCCAAGTTCGTGTATGCTGCCGGTGATACACTGAAGGTGCCTATTGAGGTATACAACGCCTACTGCACTTATATCGACTCCGTGCGCAATGCCTATTATATTATCAATGAACAACAGGAGGTGGTGGCAGGCGGTGCTCTTGGCAACGGCATTTTGCCGGTAGGTAAGAACATCAGCATCGGAACGGTGGTCTTCCCGCTTGACACTATTACGAAACCCCAGAAGATGACGCTGACTGTTAGTCTCAGTGGGGTGTTAAAGAACCATTGGGATTTTTGGGTGTATCCGGATCATGGGGACGGTTCTGATGATCCAATTTCTGAAAGAAATGGTATCACGCAGAACCGTCCCCATGATCCGCCGATTTATATCGCGGATTCGCTGGATGCGGGGGCAATGAAGGTGCTAAGGGACGGTGGCAAGGTGTTGTTGACCGCGGCTGGGAAGGTACGTTTCGGATGCGATGTGGTGCAGCATTACCTGCCTGTATTCTGGAACACGTCGTGGTTTAAGATGCGTCCGCCGCATACCACAGGCGCCTATATTGATACACAACATCCGTTATTCAAGTACGACTTCCCTACCGATGACTGGAGCAATCTGAACTGGTGGGAGTTGCTGAACCGCGCGCAGGTGATGAACTTAGCGGAATTCCCCAAAGACTATCAGCCGCCGATACAGCCTATTGATACCTGGCATGTCAGTCGGAAATTGGGTATGCTGGTGGAGGCGAAGGTGCTGAAGGGTAAATTGCTGATGACCACGATGGACATTAGTTCCGACCTGGAACACCGGTTGGTGGCCCGTCAGATGCGTCAGGCTATCCTTGCCTATATGCAGAGTGATGATTTCCAGCCTTCGCTGGCCCTCCAGCCCCAGGTGATTTCAGATCTCTTTACAAAGGACGCACCCAAGGTGGATATGTTTACCAACGACTCGCCCGACGAGCTGAAACCCAAGTTGAAATAATAGTGAATGTGACAAGGATATGAAACGGTTTGCCTTTAAGATGTACCTCAAACCGGGGTGTGAGAAAGAATACGAGAAGCGTCATGCTGCTATCTGGCCTGAACTCGTGAAGATGATCAAGGATGGTGGCGTCAGTAACTACAGCATCTACTGGGACAAGGACACCAACATCCTTTTCGGCTATCAGGAGTGTGAGGGGGAGGGGAACTCTCAGGATACCGACAATGTGGACCCTATCACCCAGAAATGGTGGGACATGATGGCCGATATCATGGAGGTCAATCCCGACAATTCTCCGGTGACCATACCCGTTCAGGAGGTGTTTCATCTGGACTGACGCTTGACCTATCTTAATTTTATCAAGGATTAATCTAAAAATTCGGTAGAGAATGCAAGATTAATCCAAGGATTTTGTAACTTTGCACCCTAATTGCATTATTTATAACGTTATAAAAGATAATATGGCTGAAACAAAGAAGATTAAGACTGCCTTGGTGTCGGTATTCCACAAGGACGGACTTGACGAGCTGCTCAAGAAATTGAACGAGGAGGGCGTGAAGTTCCTGTCGACGGGCGGTACGCAGAAGTTTATTGAGTCACTCGGCTATGAGTGCCAGAAAGTAGAGGATGTGACGACCTATCCCTCTATCCTTGGCGGTCGGGTGAAGACACTCCATCCGAAGGTGTTCGGAGGTATCCTTGGACGTCGTGACAACGAAGGTGATCAGGCTCAGATGCAGCAGTATGAGATTCCTGAGATCGACCTGGTGATTGTTGACCTTTATCCCTTTGAGCAGACGGTGGCCAGCGGTGCTTCCGAAGAAGATATCATCGAGAAGATTGATATCGGCGGCATCTCACTGATCCGTGCCGGTGCCAAGAACTTTAACGATGTGGTCATCGTGCCGAGCAAGGCCGAGTACAGTGTGTTGCTTGACATCCTGAACCAGCAGGGTGCAGAGACCACCAAGGCCCAGCGCCGTATGTTTGCCACCCGCGCCTTTGGCGTGAGCAGTCATTATGACACCGCCATCAATGCCTGGTTTGAGAAGTAATAGTTTAGAGTTTAAGGTTTATAGTTTATAGTTAATGGGATTTTTTAGTTTTGTTCAGGAGATTGCAATGGACCTTGGAACGGCCAATACCATTATTATCAGTGATGATAAGATTGTGGTAGACGAGCCTTCTGTGGTGGCGCTCGACCGTCGTACTGACAAGATGATTGCCGTAGGAGCCAAGGCCAAGATGATGTATGAGAAGACACACGATAACATTCGTACCATCCGTCCGCTTCGCGATGGTGTGATTGCCGACTTCTCTGCCTGTGAGCAGATGATGCGCGGCCTGATCAAGATGGTACACACGAGTAGTCGTCTGTTCTCGCCCTCATTGCGTATGGTGATCGGTGTGCCTTCGGGTTCTACCGAAGTGGAACTGCGTGCCGTGCGTGACTCTGCGGAGCATGCCGATGGCCGTGATGTGTATCTGATTTTCGAGCCGATGGCTGCAGCCATCGGTATAGGCATCGACGTAGAGGCCCCGGAGGGTAATATGATTGTCGATATCGGCGGTGGTTCTACTGAGATTGCCGTGATTTCGCTGGGTGGTATAGTCAGCAACAACTCCATCCGTACGGCCGGTGATGACCTGACAGCCGATATTCAGGAATATATGAGCCGTCAGCACAATGTGAAAGTCAGTGAGCGTATGGCTGAGCGCATCAAGATTCATGTGGGTTCTGCCCTGACCGATCTTGGTGAGGATGCACCTGAGGACTTTGTGGTACACGGTCCTAACCGTATTACCGCCTTGCCCATGGAGGTGCCCGTATGCTATCAGGAGATTGCACATTGTCTGGATAAGACCGTGTCGAAGATCGAGAATGCTGTATTGTCTGCACTCGAGAACACACCGCCAGAGCTGTATGCGGATATCGTCAAGAACGGTATCTATCTCTCCGGAGGCGGTGCCCTGCTCAGAGGTCTTGACCGTCGTCTGCAGGAAAAGATCAATATTCCGTTCCATGTGCCTGAGGATCCCCTCCACAGTGTGGCCAAGGGTGCAGGTATCGCACTGAAGAATATTGATCGATTCAGTTTCCTGATGCGATAATCCGGGCATAGGGAATGAGCAATCTGCTGGATTTCCTGAGGAAGTATCATCATTGGCTCCTTTTCGTCTTCCTGGAAGTGGTCAGTGTCGTGTTGCTGTTTAAATATAACAGTTATCAGGGCAGTGTATGGCTTTCTTCTGCCAATGTGGCGGTAGGTAAGATGTACGAACTGGAGAGTGATGTTACTTCTTTTTTCAGCATGACACGCGCCAATGAGGAACTGACCTTACGCAACTTCTATTTGGAGAGACAGGTAGACCAGTTGCGTCGTCTTTATACGGAGGTGACACACGACACCACGGTGATAGAGCGTCAGGAACTGCAGTTTCTCAGTCAGTATAGACTCATTCCTGCCAAGGTGGTATCCAACACCATTCACAAGGCCGACAATCTGATAACGATAGACAAAGGCGCTGAAGATGGTGTTGAGGTGAACATGGGCGTGGCCAGTGGCAATGGGGTTGTGGGTGTGGTCTATCTCGTTTCCGACCACTACTCGGTTGTCATTCCTGCCTTGAATACGACGATGTCGCGCATTAGTTGCTCTATCCGTAACAGCAACTATTTCGGCTATCTGCGTTGGAATGGGGGTGATCCGGCTATTGCCTACTTAGAGGACGTGCCCCGTCATGCCCGTTTCAAGAGAGGCGAATGGGTTGTGACAAGCGGTTATTCTTCTATTTTCCCCTCCGGCGTACTGGTGGGTCAAATTGAGAAAGTGTTTAATTCAGCCGACGGTTTGTCGTATAAGTTGCAATTGCGTCTGAGTACTGACTTCAGTTGTTTGCGTGATGTCTGCGTCATCAGTGATAAGCGGGTTGGTGAGCAGGTGAAGTTGTTGGAAGCAGCGCGCGACTCGATGGCGCTGACCAATAGAGACAGGTAACTAGTTTATAGTTTAGAGGGTGTCAGTAGAGTTCTTCAAACGATTGGGATGGTTTGTCGTCCTTTGCCTGGTTCAGGTCTTGATCCTGAATCACATCCACTTGTTTGACGTTGCCATTCCCTTGTTATATGTCTATTTTACCATCACCTTCCAACGTGGCACGCCAAAGTGGATGATCCTGTTATGGAGTTTTGCAATGGGACTGGCGATAGACGTGTTCTCCAACACCCCTGGATTGGCTTCTGGTTCAATGACGCTGATAGCTGCCATACAGCCCTATCTGTTGGAAATATTTATACCGCGTGATTCCGCAGAGAATCTGGAGGTGTCGATTTCAACGCTGGGTATCAGTAAGTTCTTGGTCTTTTGTGTGATTCTGCTGGTTGTCTATTGTCTGGCATTCTTTGCCTTAGAAGCATTCAGTTTCTACAACTGGCAGTATTGGTTAGTGTGTGCCGGAGCCAGTTTTTTGCTGACATTGGTACTGATAATGGCCATTGAAAGTGTTCGTACGAAGTGAAGGAAAAGAACGATCTTGCTGAGAGGAAGTATATCATTGCTGCGGTGGCCATCGTTATCGTGGTCGTCTATATCATCCGTCTCTTTACGCTTCAGATCACCAGCGATGACTATAAGAAGAGTGCCGACTCTAACGCCTTCCTGAAGAAGGTGGATTTCCCGTCGCGTGGTAATATCACTGACCGGAATGGTAAGTTGCTGGTATTCAACCAGCCTGCCTACGACATCATGGTGGTGATGAATGAGGCGAAGGATCACCTCGACACTCTGGATTTGTGTAAAGCCCTGAATATCACGAAAGAGGAATTCGACCGCAGGATGGCGACCATTAAGGACAAAACCAAGAATCCTGGTTATTCGCGCTTTACGCAGCAGTTGTTTCTGCCTCAACTGAGCGATAAGGATTTCAGTATCTTCCAGGAGAAGATGTTCCGTTTCCCCGGCTTTTATGTCCAACGACGTAGCATTCGCCAGTATCAGTATAATCTGGCAGCGCATGTTCTGGGTGATGTGGCTGAGGTATCACCGGCTGATATTGAGGAAGACGATTATTACCAGCCAGGCGACTATATCGGAAAACTGGGTGTGGAACGTTCCTACGAGAAACAGTTGCGTGGTGTGAAGGGCATACAGATTCTGCTGCGTGACGCCCATGGACGTATCCAGGGCCGTTACCAGAATGGTGCCTTGGACCGCAAACCCGTGCCGGGTAAGAATCTGACGCTGAGTATTGATTATGAATTGCAGGCGCTTGGTGAACGTTTGTTAGAGGGGAAGATCGGCAGTATCGTGGCCATAGAACCCTCTACTGGTGAGGTGCTGTGTATGGTCTCCTCGCCTTCTTATGACCCACGTATGATGGTTGGTCGCGAGCGTAGTAAGAACCATCGCATCCTCAGTCAGGATCAGTGGAAGCCTTTGCTCAACCGCAGTATCATGGGACAATACCCACCAGGCTCAACCTTCAAGACCACACAGGGTCTGACCTTCCTGACAGAAGGGATTATCACGCCGTCGACACCTTTTCCGTGTGGTCATGGATTTAATTTCAGGGGTCTACATGTAGGATGTCATGGTCATGCATCTCCACTGCCTCTTGTGCCAGCACTGAGCACATCCTGCAACGGTTTCTTCTGCTGGGGACTCTATCACATGATCAATACCAATATCTCCAAATACGGTACGGTACAGAATGCGATGGATACATGGCGTGACTATATGGTCAGCATGGGTTTCGGCTATCGGCTGGGAGTTGACCTTCCCGGAGAGAAACGTGGCCTGATTCCGAATGCCCAGTTTTACGACAAGGCCTATAAAGGTTCTTGGAATGGTCTGACTATTATCTCCATCGCCATCGGACAGGGTGAGGTGAATGCTACGCCGTTGCAGATTGCCAATCTGGCTGCCACCATTGCCAATCGCGGCTATTACTATGTCCCCCATGTGGTGAGGAAGGTGCAGGGTGAACCTCTTGACACGGCCTTCACACGTCGCCATTTCACGAAAGCCAACCGCAATGCCTATGACTATGTGGTGCAGGGAATGCGCTCGTCGGTGCTGGGAGGAACCTGTAAGGCACTGGGGCGTTATGAGTTCATGGCCTGTGGTAAGACTGGTACGGCTCAGAACCGAGGTCATGACCACTCGGTCTTTATGGGCTTTGCTCCTATGGACAAACCGAAGATTGCCGTTGCTGTGTATGTGGAGAACGGCGGCTGGGGTGCCACCTATGGTGTGCCTATCGGTGGCCTGATTATGGAAAAGTATATCAACGGGAAACTATCTGAAGCCTCGGAGAAGAAGGCGACGGAGTTCCAGCACAAACGAATCGCGTATGGCTCAGCAGACAGATAAACAACCCAGTGTGTTGCGTTCCATTGACTGGTTGACAATCCTGTTCTACCTTGGATTGCTCACCTTTGGCTGGGTCAGCGTTTGCGGAGCCAGTTATACTTATGGTGAAACAGACATCTTCAGCTTGGATAGCCGTTCTGGTATGCAGATCGTATGGATAGGAACCTCCATTGTGCTGGGACTGGTCATTCTGTTGTTGGATAACCGCTTCTATGATACCTTTGCCTATCTGATCTTTGCCGTACTGGTGCTATTGCTGATAGCGACCATCTTCAATCCCCATACCATCAAGGGCTCGAGGTCGTGGCTGGTGTTAGGCCCTTTGCGTGTGCAACCGGCGGAATTTGCCAAGTTCGCAACGGCGTTGGCACTGGCGAAGCTGATGAGTACCTACGGCTATGACATCAAACGATGGAAGGACTTTGCCATTACCTTAGGCTTCATTTTCCTGCCGATGCTCTGTATCGTGTTACAGCATGAGACTGGTTCGGCACTGGTCTATCTGGCTTTCTTCCTGATGCTCTATCGCGAGGGCATGTCGGGCAGTCTGCTCTTTACGGGGGTGGCGATGGTGATCTATTTCGTGATAGGCATCCGTTTTGCGGATACGATGTTGCTGTACACCCCCACGTCGGTAGGAAAATTCGTGGTGTTGTTGCTGATACAAATCTTCTCCGGCCTGATGGTATATTTCTATTGTGACAACAAGCGCGATGGTGTGCGGATCATTCTGGCCTGTATAGGAATTACGGTGATATTCCTATTGTTTTCGCTCTATGTGATACCCTTTGATATCGTCTATGTGTTACTGGTCACTACAGCACTGATGATTGGCTATCTGTTGTGGCAGAGTGTGGCTACCCGTGTACGCAACTATTTATGGATAGCCCTTTTCGCAATAGGTTCTGTCGTATTCTTCAATGGTGCCGACTACGTGCTGAATAATGTACTGGAGCGCCACCAGCGGGTGCGTATCAATGTGTTGCTGGGACTGGAAGAAGACTTGAAGGGAGCCGGCTATAATGTGCATCAGAGTCAGATTGCCATCGGCTCGGGGGGCATTGAGGGTAAGGGCTTTCTGAATGGCACGCAGACAAAATTGAAATATGTGCCGGAACAGGATACCGACTTTATCTTCTGTACGGTCGGCGAGGAGGAGGGTTTTGTCGGATCAGCAGGCGTGTTGTTGCTCTTCCTGGCCTTGATTCACCGACTCATATATCTTTCTGAACGACAACCGTACCGTTTCGGACGGGTGTATGGCTATTCGGTGCTGAGCATTTTCTTGTTCCATGTGTTTATCAATGTAGGCATGGTCTTAGGTTTGACACCAGTGATCGGTATCCCCTTGCCGTTCTTCAGTTATGGAGGCTCCTCCTTATGGGGCTTTACTATCCTGCTGTTTATCTTCCTGCGTATTGATGCCAGTAGGAATCTCGCGCGTACCTAAATATATTGAATAGCATCAGTTCTTGTCAATCCTGATGCCGATGTCTGTTACGCCAGGCATGATTTCCCGTTTCATATTATGCTTGACAAGGATATGAAGGGAGTCGCCTTCTACCAGTCGGATGGTGTTCACATGGAAGGTGTATTGATAATGATTGACGCCGGAGCCTCTGATTCTCCCCTGCTTGTCGATCAGGTTACAGTTCAGGGTGTCGTTATGGCAATAGCCCGAAGGCAATACAGTCTGTTGGATAATCAGACACAGGCCCAAAAACGGGTAGTCCTCATTAATCCGCAGACCAAGTTCTTCTTTGTAATTGCCGGTTTCGCTGACAGGTGGAATACCGAAACAGATGGTGTCATTCTTTTCCCAGCCCGACGTCGGCGTAGGTTCGTAATGACAATAGATAGGCAGACGGTCGCATGAGGTGATTCCGCATGCAACCGTCAGCACCATTGCAAAGATGACCTGTCTGCAAATCCTATGCATCGCCTTTTTTGTTTTCTGCTTTCTGAGAGGCATTGCCACCGGATTTCTTCTTTTTCTTCTTTTTCTTGGCTTTGTCGAAGCGGCTGATATCACCCCCAGCCAGGTCTACATGCTGCTTGGCGGGTTTCGTATGGCCGTCTTCCTGTAGGGAGGCGGGTTTCTCCCCCCTTCGGTTCATCTCGATGATCTCCTTGGCGCGAGCAGCAGAGATGGTCTCCAGGTTGGCTGCAATGTTCTTGTCGGTGGAGTAGGTGACAATCTCTGCGAGAATATCGCTTTTGAAGAGATAGTAATCGTTGTCGAGCGTCTGTAAGACGACATCTTTACCAGGCAACTTACGACTGGCTTCCAAATAATCGTCCACCTCGTAATTCAGACAACATTTCAGTTTGGCACACATGCCTGCGAGTTTCTGGGGGTTCAGGGAGATTTCCTGAAAACGGGCGGCATTCGTGGAGACTGAGACAAAGTTCTTCATCCATGTGGCACAGCAGAGTTCACGGCCACAGGGACCGGTACCACCGATGCGTCCGGCTTCCTGACGGGCACCAATCTGCTTCATCTCAATGCGCACATGAAAGGCCGCTGCCAGATCCTTGATAAGCTGACGGAAGTCCACACGCTCGTCGGCGATGTAATAGAAGATGGCCTTGTTGCCATCGCCCTGATATTCCACATCACCGATTTTCATGTCGAGTCCAAGTCCCTTTGCGATGACGCGGCTCTCAATCATTGTCGAATGCTCGCGTGCCTTTGCTTCACGGAACTTCTGCATATCAATCTCACGGGCAATGCGGTAAACGCGCTTGATATCGTCGGCAGATTTCAGGTTCGCCTTCTTGATCTGGAGCTTCACCAGCCTGCCAGTCAGGGTCACCACACCGATGTCATGGCCGGGACTGGCCTCTACGGCCACAATGTTGCCCTTCTTCAAAGGCAGGTTATTGACGTTGTGATAATAGCCTTTACGCGTATGCTTGAACTGCACCTCCACCAAGTCGGTGTCTTCGGCATTGCCGGGTACATCGGCGAGCCAGTCGTAGGTGTTCAGTTGCCGGTCCTGACGACCCACAGCCTGATGACAGAGTCCTCTGTCACATCCCACCTTGATAGGCATATCGTTCTTCTTTTCTGTCATATCTTCAAGTTCTAATTCTTCACTATTCATTTTTCACTTCTTATTTCTCACTTCTGCAACAGTAGTACGATCATCTGCAGGGCCAGGTCGAAGAATACAATCTTCGCGTTGGCATTCTGTCCGATGTCGCGGATAGCACGATTGGCCAATTCTGAAATGGCCAGAATATTATTCTCGTTGATGAAACGGGCGAAGTTCTTGGCAAAGTCCTCTTCCTTCTGTGTCATGTAGACCAATTCTTCCTGATGGAAATTGTACATGAAGTTCTCACGGCACATCTTGAGGAAGTAGGTCAACCACCGCTTCTGCTTTTCGCGTCCGTAGCCTGCCATCGTCTCGCTCCATTTGCGCAGGTCCTTGATTTTCCGCTGATAGGCCAGCCGCATCAGTGAAATATACATGTCAAGAAACAGCTCGTTCTCAGAGCCTACCTGCAATTCTTCGAGTGCACTGAGCCAATTGCCGTTTGCCAGACGGCTGATGCGACGTGCATCCTCTTCACTGATGCCCCGCTTATCGACGAGTGCCTGGGCGAGGCTTTCGTTATCAATCTTCTTGATGTCGATGCGCTGTACACGGCTGCGGATGGTTTCCAGCAGCTTGTCAGGTTCTTCGCAGACCATGAGGAATACCGTCTGCTGCGGGGGTTCCTCGATGAGCTTCAGCAGTTTGTTGGCACATTCGATATTCATGCGCTCAGGGAGCCAGATAATGCTGACCTTATAACCTCCCTGACTGGACTTGAGCGACAGCTTGCGTAGCAGGTCGTCACTTTCACCGGCAGTGATGATGGCTTGTTGGTTTTCGCCTCCCATCGCCTGCATCCATTGTTCCATCGTGAAGTAGGGACCGTCCATAATGAGTTCATGCCATTCTTTGGCAAAGTCGTCACTCACGGGCTTATGGTCCGTGCTCATCGAGGGCAGTTTGATGGTGGGATAGGTGAAGTGAAGGTCGGGATGCTCCAGTTTCTTCAGCATGGGGTGCTCTGAGTACTCCGAGTATTCTGAGTAATCCGAGTATTCCGAGTTATCCGATCTCTTCGACAGCAGATAACAGCCGAAGGCTATTGCCAAGGCCATCTTTCCTGCCCCCATAGGGCCACAGAGCATCAGCGCGTGGGGCAGACGGTCTTCTCTGACCATCTGTTTCAGGCGCTCCTGCGCTTCTCTCTGTCCTATCACCTCACTCCAAGTCATATTATTATTCTCACACAGATCTCACGGATCTCACAGATTATTTAATCCTTTGGATTATTTCATTGTCGCTTGCGACAAATATCTGTGAGATCTGAGAGATCTGTGTGACGTTATTTATCTGTTTCATCTGCGTAATCTGTGGGTTTATTTATAGCAATCGCTTTGCGACTTCTGCGACGCTGTCTACGGCCGAGACAGTATAGAAGTGAATATTATTCACCCCATGCTGATACAGTTCACGACATTGGGCCGTGGTCCATTCGATGCCTAACTGTCGGGCATCGTCGTCGGTCTTGCACTTTACGATTTCCTTGGCCAGTGGCTCGGGAATATCGCAGTGGAAGGTCTTGGGCACGACAGTCAGTTGTGATAGCTTTGCCAGTGGTTTGATGCCTGGGATGATGGGAATGGTAATGCCCATAGCCCGTGCCTTTTCCACGAATGAGAAGTATTTCTCGTTGTCAAAGAACAATTGTGTCACCGCATATTGTGCTCCCAGGTCCTGCTTTTGCTTCAGATACTCCATGTCGCGTTCCAGGTTCGGCGATTCCTCATGCTTCTCCGGATAGCAGGCCACACCATAGTCGAAGGGTTTGCCAGGGTGCTTGATAGGTGTGCCGTCGGCAAAGAATCCCTCGTTGAAGCGCTTCACCTGCTGAATCAGTTCCGTAGTGTGGGCATGACCCCCGGGCGTTGGCACAAACCGGCTGTCTTCCTTGGCCTTGTCGCCACGGAGCAGGAGCAGGTCGCTGATACCCAGGAACTGCAGGTCGAGCAACTCATATTCGATAGTTTCGATGGTTGCACCACTGCAGATGATGTGCGGCTGCACGGGGACGTGGTATCTTTGCTGGATGGCAGCAGCGATGGCTATCGTACCAGGACGGCGACGGATGCGCTGCCTTTCAAACTGCCCATTCTCCAGTTCCTTATACACAAACTCAGAGTGGTGTGTTGTAATGTTGATATAGGCAGGGTCAAACTCCTTCAGCTTGTCGATATCGGCAAACAGTTTATCGGTGCCCGTCCCTTTTAGCGGGGGCAGCACCTCAAAGGAGAATCGTCTGCGGTCTTTATCTAAGTTCAGTATACTCATAATCCGCTGCAAAATTAATAAAAAAATACGGCAAATCATCAGATTTGCCGTATTTTTTGAGAAAAACCGTTGAAACACTTATTTCTTTACCTTATAAAGTCGGAACGACAAGGCGGGTACATCATCGAGTAGCAGGGTCGAACCCTTGCCGGCATCGAGTTTCAGCATACCGTTCTTCGGCGTGATCTTCTCAGGATTGTCGAGCGTGTTTTCATCGTCCATCCCATTGTGCGAGAGGGTGATGGTCTGAGCCGTACGCTCGCCCTTCATGCCTGTCAGCTGGATACTGATGGGCTGAGCCGTCTTCGAGGTGTTGACCACCTTGATGATGACTTCACCGCTGTTCTTGTCGAAGACAGACGAGGCGAACAGTCCGTCCTGGCCTTCCTGTCCGGCCACAGGCTTCTTATTCATCGTCAGTGGCAGTACATTGGTACCCTTGTTCATGGCATACATCTGCTGCACATAGTAGCTGACCGACTTGAACATACGGAGGTTGTCGAACCAGATGGCATCCGGACGCCACTGCCAGCCCTCGATATGGGCGAAGAGCGGGGCATAGGTAGCCATGTGTACGATGTCGGCATTGCGCTCGATACCGGTCATGTGGGCAGCCTCTAATAATGAGGTATAATAGTGATTCCACTTGTGACCGTTGCTACCATGGCAGGCATACTCACCGGCAAACACCTTCGGACCTTTGCGGTCGTAGCTGTCGTAACGCAGTCCATGCGAAAGGAACCACTGCTCGTTGCGGTAGTAGTGCTCGTCGTAGAGGTCTACCTTCAGCTCCTTCATCCGGGGCTGAAGCAGGTCGAAATCCCAGCCTTCGGAGTTGGGGCCTGTAGTGCCGATGAGCTTCAGGTCGGGATACTTGGCACGGAGTGCAGCGTTGAACTTCTTCAAGCGCTCCGTAAAGACTGGACCGTAACCGCCGTGCTGCTCGTCGTAGTCCCACTGTTCGTTGCCGACAGCGAGGTACTTCAGGTTGAAGGGCTCGGGATGGCCCATGTCAGCACGTACCTTACCCCATTTCGAGTCAATAGGACCGTTGGCGAATTCCACCAGGTCGAGGGCATCCTGTATATAGCTGTCGAGATCGTCGACTGCCACGTGTACACCGGGCTTCGTGGGGTCAGGGTTCTGGAACTGACAGCTCAATCCGCAACTGATGACGGGCAGGGCCTCGCAGCCGAAGTCTTCGCAGAGCTGGAAGAACTCGAAGAAACCAAGACCGTAACTCTGGTAGTAGTCGGGGAAGAAACGGTAGCCGAAAGTGTAGTGCCAACGGTTCTCGTTCAGCGGACGGTTCTCAACGGGACCCACGCTGTTCTTCCACTGGTAGCGGGTCTCCAGGTCGGTTCCCTCTACGATACAGCCACCCGGGAAACGGAACACGCCGGGGTGCATGTCATAAAGGGCCTGGGCCAGGTCTTTACGCATACCGTTCTCACGACCTTTCCAAGTGTCGGTGGGAAAGAGGGAGATGTGCTCCACATCCGTCGTCGACTTGTCACCAGCCAGGAAGATGCGCAAAGCGCCCTTGGTCTCCGTGCGGGGTGATTTCAGTTCTGCAGTGTACTTCTTCCAGTCCTTGCCGCTGATGTTCACCTTGACCGTTGCAAAACGCTGGTCTTCGTCCATCGTGTCATTGTCTACAAGACTCACTTCGAGTGTCGACTTTCCACCCTCGGGGCAGCGAGCCCAAAGGGAGAAACGGTAGGTGGCATCTTTCTTGACGGCGATACCGAAGAATCCTTCATTCTCCAGACCTGTATACTTATCGCGGTGGCCAGAGAAGGAGAGGCGTACGTAGTGGGGATTGCGGTCGAAGGGACCGTCGTTGCGCACCTCAAACCTGCCGTAGGCGCGCCAGCCCATCAGACTCTGGGGGAATTCAAACGAGCGGTTCTTCACCATCTCAGCATACAGACCGCCATCGGCAGCGTAGTTGATGTCTTCAAAGAAGATGCCGTACATCGTCGGCTGTACCGGGGCGCCGATCTTTTTGGTGTTCACCTCCATCACGTGGGTTTGAGCCGACAAGGAGAGGGCTGAAACAAATGTCAGAATACTGACTGAAAATCTTAATTTCATTGCATTTTGATTTTAAAAGTGATTAGTTTTTTCTTTTTCTGATGCAAAATTAGTTAAAAAAACGATGAAATACTTGTATTTTCAAATTAAAGTTGTAATTTTGTGAATTATTAAGATAAAAATGAATCAAAAAACTATCTATTAAATAAAAAAGAGTGATATGAAGAGAATTTTAATAGCGGAAGACAACGACAGCAACTTTATCCTGATGACGTACATCTTGAAGAAGTATTATGAGTATGATCGTGCCAGAAACGGTAAGGAGGCAGTTGAAATGGTAGACAAAAGCACTTATGATATGGTGCTGATGGATATCAAGATGCCCGTCATGGATGGTCTGGAGGCAACGAAAGCCATCAAGGAGAACCATCCTGACCTTCCCATAGTAGCCTTGACGGCTAATGCTTTCGACAGCGACCGTCAGTTTGCACTGATGGCAGGCTGCAATGATTTCCTGGCAAAACCGGTGAGTAGTGAGCATTGTCTTAAGACCATCCGTAATCTGATAGGAGAGTAGGCTTCTTGGCTAAAAAACAAAAAAGGGCACCGCAGTGTCCTTTTTTTGTTAGGCAGGAAGTGATCCGTTTGGGGCTCGAACCCAAGACCCCAACATTAAAAGTGTTGTGCTCTACCGACTGAGCTAACGGATCTACCTTAGGGTGCAATGATGGTGCAAACCGAATGCAGAAAGCTCGCTTTTTGCTGAGGTGCAGCCCATCTTCGCAAGCGATTTTTAAAATCGCGTGCAAAGGTACAACCTTTTTTTGAATCTGCCAAATTTATTTGGATGTTTTTTCTTCTTTGGCCTTTTCTTCGGCGATTGCCTTCTGGTAGCACTCCCTACATAAAGGCTCATATTCTTGCGTTTCTCCAAGCAGTACGCGCTTGTCATTCTGGACGGTACGGTGACTGACGTAGGCCAGATTGCCGCATTTCACACAGATGGCATGCACCTTCGTCACATCGTCGGCAATGGCGCAGAGGGCTGGCATCGGTCCGAAGGGAATGCCCTTGTAGTCCATGTCGAGACCAGCAATGATGACACGCACACCACGGTTTGCCAATTCGTTGCATACATCCACCAGTCCCATGTCGAAGAACTGTGCCTCGTCGATACCTACCACATCGATATTCGAAGTCAGCAACAGGATACTGGCAGAGGAGTCGATGGGGGTGGACTGAATATGCTTCTGGTCGTGACTTACGACATCCTCCTCAGAGTATCTTACATCGATGGCGGGCTTGAAGATTTCCACCCGCTGCTTGGCGAATTGGGCACGCCGCAGTCTTCTGATCAACTCCTCCGTTTTTCCGGAAAACATAGATCCGCACACTACTTCTATTCTACCAGGGCGATGAGACTCGCCAGAGATAAATTCTGCCATTTTCTTTCTAATTTTGATGCAAAAATACAAATACGTTTTAAAAATTGCAAAGATTTTAGCGTTTTTTTTGTCTGTTAAGATTATTTGGACTATATTTGTAGCGAATTATGGGCATATTGTATATCGTTCCCACTCCTGTCGGGAACATGGAAGATATGACTTTCCGTGCCGTCCGCATATTAAAAGAGGTGGATTTGGTGTTGGCAGAGGATACTCGCACGTCGGGTATCTTACTGAAGCATTATGAAATCAAAAATGCCCTAATGTCACATCATAAGTTTAATGAGCATGGTACGAGTGCCGGCATTGTCAATCGTCTGCTGGCGGGTGAGAATGTCGCCCTCATCAGCGATGCAGGCACGCCAGGCATCAGCGACCCCGGATTTTTCCTGGTGCGTGAAGCTGTCAGGGCTGGGGTAGAGGTGCAGTGTCTGCCAGGCGCAACGGCCTTTGTGCCGGCTTTGGTGTCGAGTGGTCTGCCTTGCGACCGTTTTGCCTTTGAGGGCTTCTTGCCTCAGAAGAAAGGCCGTCAGACGAAACTCTTGTCGCTGAAGGACGAAGAGCGCACCATGATTTTCTACGAGTCGCCCTTCCGTTTGGTGAAGACCCTCCAGCAGTTTGCCGAGGTATATGGCGGCGAGCGTCAGGTGAGCGTCTGCCGTGAGATCTCGAAGGTGCATGAGGAAAGCGTGCGCGGTTCGTTAGACGAGGTAATAGCCCATTTCAAGGAGAAGGAGCCGAAGGGGGAGATTGTCATCGTGCTGGCGGGGAAGAATTGTAAAAGTGAAGATAATAAATTGTCTAATTAAATAAAAGCATTATGAAGAAATTATTCATTCTGGCCGTTTGTGCACTGACCATCGTCAGTTGTAAGAATGAGGCTCCGAAACAGGACCTCGCGGCTATTCAGTTGCGTGATTCACTGAATCAGATTATTGCCCAGAAGGACAATGAGATCAACGACATGATTGCCACCTTTGGTGATATCGAGGAAGGATTCCGTGAGATTACCGAGGCTCAGAGCCGTGTCACACTTGCCAAGCAGGGTGAGGGTACCAATTCTGCCAAGCGCATCAAGGAGAATATGCAGTTCATCCAGCAGACCATGCGTCAGAACAAGGAACTCATCAACAAACTGAAGCAACAGTTGCGCGAGAGCTCCTTCAAGAGCGAACAGCTGAAGAAACTTATCGACAACATGCAGCAGCAACTTGAGGAGAAAGAGGCTCAGCTGCAGGCTCTGCGTGAGGAACTTGACAAGAAGGACATCCATATTGCCGAGCTCGACGAGACGGTGGCTAACCTGAATACCGACGTGAACGAGCTGACAGAGGAAACCACCCAGAAGTCGCAGACCATCAGCCAGCAGGACAAGCAGCTGCATACCGCCTGGTTCGTATTTGGTACGAAGGATGAGCTCAAGAAGCAGAACATCCTGACGAAAGACGGCATGTTCAGCAAGACCAGACTGCTGGAGAAGGACTTCAACAGAGACTACTTCACAAAGATCGATATCCGCATCGACAAGGAGATCAAGCTCTACAGCAAGTCGGCAGAGATGCTTACCTCGCACCCCTCAAGTTCTTACACCCTGGCTCCTGATGCCAACAAGCAGTATGTGCTCCGCATCACCGATCCGAATCTCTTCTGGTCTACCAGCAAGTATCTGGTGATTCAGGTGAAGTAAACGGAAGCGCCCTTAACGCGCGTACATTATCACTTATATATGATAAAATATCAGCCCTCGCCCCTCCGGCGGGGGTTGATTGCTTAGAAAGGGGTGTAACGTCCATCAGCACCTTACCGCCCATGTGGTTCTCGACGCGCACCATTTCATGCTGTTTGGCACCTGGAGCCCGACGCACCTGCGAGTTCGTCTGATTCACCAAACGGCGGATGTCGTGCGACATCTTCTGTGAACTCAGTGGGGACGGTTCTGAGTGAGTCCTAAAAGAAAAAGAGCATCGGAATTATCTGATGCTCTTTCTTAGTTTATCGGGGTTCTTATCAGCACCCTCTTTACATTAAGTTCTTACTTCTTCAGCATCTTCTTGCCGTTGACGATGTAGACACCAGCAGGCAGACCATCCAATGAAGTCACACGCTGGAGCACCTGACGACCCCCCAGATCATAGACATCAAACGGCTCCTCAGCAGCGGGTGTCTCAACGATCTCGATACCTGTCACTATGGTTGCTAAGACGCTACAAAGATACAACTCTTCGCGTTAAAATCAAAAAAACAAAGAAAAGTTATCTAGGTTTAACTTTTCTTTGTTTTCACCGCCTGCGAGGGCTTTGCGCGCCTATTTGTTATTATCCAGTTGCTTGGTAAATTCCTTGATGGTAATGACGATTAGCTTCGGCCAGTCAATGTGCTTGAGTACGTTGAAATGGGAGTCGTTGGTGACGATGTACTCGGCATCGGCAGCCACGGCGCAGTCCACGAACTTGTTATCGTCGGGGTCGGCGTCAATCAGCCCAAAGTGGATATAGACTTCCTGAAACTCAGTGGTGTGTAGGCGGGCAATGGCCTCGACTACGTTGTGAGCAATCTCCGGGGTTGTCTTCTGGGCAAGGATTTCCTCATACTCGTTGAGTATGTCGGTATTGACGCACAGGGTGATGCGGCCTGCGAGCACCTCGGTCCATATCTTGTGATACGGACTGCGCGAAGGCAGGGCCTGCAGCAGACAGTTGGTATCAAGGACGACGCGTCTCATAGCCGTAGGGGGTGCGCATGTGCTCTGCGCCCCATTGCTCGATGGTTTCCTCGTTGATAACTCCCTCGTCCCACAGCGCGTCGATGGCCTTCTGTGCCTTCTGCGCAAAGAAGTTAGCTACGAGGTTCTTGAACTCGTTCAGTTCTGCCTCAGAGCTAATGTTGTTCAGCGCGTTCAGCAGCTCCAGCTGTGCCATTTGTGAATAACTCATATCGATTCGTGTTTAGATATCCGCGTGCAAAGATACGAACTATTTCTTAAACTTCCATACTTTTTCGCCCGAAAATTTGGAACTCTCCTTTTTTATTCCTATATTTGCAGACGGAACAGATAAATATTTAACTATATGATGAAACGTCTTATATCTAAAATCCTGTTCACCATGCTTCTTTGCATGTTTGGAGCAAAAGCATCAGCTTATGATATTGCTGTAGATAATGACGATGGTGTGACCATTTTTTACAACTACATCAATGACGGAAATGAATTGGAAGTAGCTCGGAGCAACAATTATAGTGGTATTATCGTCATTCCTGAGGAGGTAACGTATATGAATAAGACCCTAAAGGTGACGAGCATTGGAGACTATGCTTTCTATGAATGCAGCAGTCTTACCAATATAACAATTCCCAACACTGTGACTAGCCTTGGATATTTAGCATTTGAAGGTTGCAGCGGTTTAACCTTTTTAACCATTCCAAATAGTGTGACTTCTATTAAAAGCTATGCTTTCATGAATTGCAGCGGCTTGACATCCGTAGTTGTAAAGTGTAGTCCTACTACATTAGGTTTCTATTTATTCGATGGTTGCACGAATCTCAAGGAAGTAACTTTTGACTGTGAAACTATAACATCTATATTCAAAGGCTGTCCTACCATGGAAACTGTATATTTTTTAGAAAAAGTGAAGAGTATCGATATGTTTGCATTCGAACATTGCATCGGACTGACCTCTCTAACCATCCCCAGTAGTGTATCCACAATTTCTGGAAGTGCTTTCATAGGATGCAGCGGTCTAACCTCTATTATGGTTGAAAGCGGTAATAAGAATTATGATTCAAGAAATAATTGCAATGCTATAATAGAGAGTTCGTCAAACAAGTTATTAATAGGATGTAAGAATACTATCATCCCTAACAGTGTGACCTCTATCTTCTATAGTGCTTTTTCTGGTTGCAGCGAACTTACATCCATCACCATTCCCAACAGCGTGACTAGCATAGGAAGTGGTGTTTTCTCTGGTTGCTATGGCCTTAATTCTATAACAGTTGAAGTTGGCAATACAGTTTATGATTCTCGTAACAATTGCAATGCTATTATAAAAACTGCATCAAATGAGCTGATTTGTGGATGCAAAAATACAACGATCCCCAACAGTGTGACCTCTATCGGCTATAGTGCTTTTTCTGGTTGCAGTAACTTAACTACCATCACAATACCCAACAGTGTGACCTCTATCGGCTATAGCGCTTTTTCTGGTTGCAGTAACTTAACTACCATCACAATACCCAACAGTGTGACTTCTATCGGTTTTAGTGCTTTTTCTGGTTGCAGTAACTTAACTACCATCACAATTCCCAACAGTGTAACCTATATCGGAGAGTCTACTTTCTCTGGCTGTAGTAGTCTAACTTCCATCAATATCCCCAACAGTGTTACCTATATCGGAGAGTATGCTTTCCAAAATTGTAGCAGTCTAAAGACTATTACTATCCCTAATAGTGTGACCTCTATCAGAGGTTTAGCTTTCGGGTACTGTAGCGCCCTGACAACTGTGACCATCCCTAACAATGTAACCTCAATTGGTATTAACGCATTTTATGGAACAGCATGGTATGACAACCAACCTGACGGATTAGTATATGCGGGTAAGGTCGCCTATAGTTTTAAGGGGGTAATGCCTGCAAACAATCATATAACAATAGAAGATGGAACAATAGGAGTTGCACAAGGTGCTTTTTACGGGTTAAGCAGTCTGACTTCCATAACCTTCCCAAATAGTGTAATCTCAATTGGTAGTGACGCATTTTATGGAACAGCATGGTATGACAACCAACCTGACGGATTAGTATATGCGGGTAAGGTCGTCTACAATTTTAAGGGGGTAATGCCTGCAAACAATCATATAACAATAGAAGATGGAACATTAGGAATTGCAGAACATGCATTCGATGGCAACAGCGCCTTAACTTCTATATCTATCCCCAATAGTGTGAGATGGTTAGGTGAATCCGCTTTTTATGGGGCAAATCTACAAACCGTCATTTCGCAAATTGAAGATCCATTTTCTATTAATGGACTTTCAGAGGGTAGACCGACATTTAGCGATAATACATTTGAAAAAGCTATGTTGTATGTTCCTGAGGGAACAATAGAGAAATATAGGGCTACTAAGGGGTGGAAAGATTTCGTTAATATTGAAACAGGGACTAATTATATACAATTGGAATTGCAGGGAGATTATACCGTACAAGTTCCAATTGGCACATCTTATATAGATGCAGGATTCAAAGCAACAATGAATGGACAGGACGCCTCTTCCTTTGTTGTGACCAGCGGACTTGATAATATTGACATGAACACAATTGGTATTTATGACATAACCTATTCTGTCAACAATGATAGTTCTATCCCCATTTCTGTATCACGTACTGTGGTGGTCTATGACCCAACGATTGAAACCGATCTCAGTGGTGTATGGACTACACAATCTGGAACACAACGTATCTATGATGGCGAGACCGTTACACCGTTTGCAGGCTATACTTGTAAGATTACAAAAGTTGTGCCAAGCATTTTCGCAGTTTCTGACTTCTTCGCCGGTTATTATGACCAGCGTGCAGGCTATGGAAGTAGCTATGCCTGTAAGGGTTATTTGGGTCTGCGTGCCGACAACATACTTGTTTGTCTGAATAACGGTGTGGCAGGCTGGGGTGATTCTCTCGATGAGGGATCGTTCGTAGGTTCTTATGATCCTAAGACAGAAACTCTGACTTGGCAGTGCGACTACTATGCAAATACGATGACTTTCTTTATTTACCTCAAAAGCGATGACCCAAGGCCAACGAGGGTCCAATCTCAAAAAAATGATGCAGAGGTCTATCCCACAAGTATCTACACTATTGATGGTATGCGCATATTTAAAACTATACGTGGTTTGAACATCATCCGTATGAATGACGGCACAACAAAGAAAGTTATAATGAAATGATAACTCACAAAATATATCACAGGGATGGTTCTTCTGATATATCGAAAGAATGCCGTCCCTGCGATATCAGAGGGCAATGATTACATCAAGATGTTTATTAAGAGGTATTTAAAATAAAAAGAGCCCTTTCGAGGCTCTTTTATTTAAATGGGTAGTGTCGATAAAGGCTTGCCCCTCGCGGGAAACTTACTCGGATAGCCAGAACTTTCATTCTGACGGTGCAAAGAACTACTTTTGAATAATCCCAATTTTGGAGCGGCAAAATCAAAGAAACGTGCTTTTTTCTCATGACACGGAGATGCCTGACCCCAGTGCATAGAGTCTGTCACCGTGTGTCAGTTACCCGTTTTAGGCAACTATTTGATTGTCAATTTACTAAAAATATCCTAAAACAGACAACTTTTATTGCAAAGTTCATTGTTTTATCGATAAAATATTGTATTTTTGTGCACGCTAACAATTATGTTTAATTAGATATCTTTGTATGAGCAAGTATAGAAAGAAATTTGCACCGACAAAAGATGGTTTTCAGGAGGTTTGGGATTCAATGCAAGATCCCACCATTGAGCAAATTATGGCCGGAATTCAAGCTCATAAACCTACCAAAGAACAACTGTTGGAGAAGATTAGATATTTCCGTAACAGCCGTAGCACAATTGACATTGAACTGAATAGACTCGCAAACTATTCAGAAGACTATAATGAATTATGGGCAGCTAAAAACATTTATCATTTCGGCACGACAGAGGCACTACAGAACAGAACAAAGAGCCAGTGCAAACGTTGGGCTGAGATGTTGGAACTTACATCGCCAAGATATAATCAAAAGGCAGCTCCGCCAGGTGTTGAGCAGACCGTTTTTAATGCTTCCTATTTAACCAAAAAGCCATACGAACCTGATCTCTGGGGACCAGCAAGCTATGGGACCATCATATACGACTTGAAAGAAGAGTTGGATTTCATTGTCAGCCATTTAGAGGATGGTGAACAATTATGCAAGGACACATTAGCAAGAGAAGAAGAAATCGACAATGATCCAGAACAGAAGAAGCTACTTTACGAAAGACAATACAGGGAAGAGGAGGAAAGAAACCAAGAAACCATTGATGATTATTGTAGAGAAGGGAGTATCAGTGATGTCAATCAGCTATATCAAAAGATGCTTGAATATGATGACCGTGACGACTTTATCAATGAATACTTTCATGGTCCCTCCACATCACAGTTTTCCCGCTATGTTGTTGTCGACTCCACAATGAATGCGCTTAAAAAGAATACTTCTCCAGTGGCAAGGCGTTTGTTAGGCAATGACATTAACAAAATATTACAGGTAAATCGTGCTATTGACCATCTTGACCAACTGCTGGATATAAAGCCTGGAGGACAATTCGAACCTTTAAGCATTGTACAATGCATCAGGTGGTGTAAAGTCCTTCCCAGCACCAAAAAGCACCGGGACAACGAGAGAGTATTCTATGAGGATTATCTGAAACCAAATTACCAAGGCACTCATACGTGGCCGGCATGGAATACAGTATTCACTCGTAGGCAATCGATGGGTGATGATGAGCGCCAACTCAAATTGGATGCAGCAAGCTTTGATAAGAAATATAGGGAAGTCTGCGGTAAAGATGACACAGAATAATGGAATGATTAGATTTTTTTAACCAATGTTTTCGGAATGGTTTTTCATTAAATCCATTCCGTTTTCTGTATGATAGAGCTTCTGTTAAACCGACAAAACACAATTACAACCTTTTTTCACTTGAATGGAATTGATGTTGTATCAATATCCAGACTTTTCATTCAGAAACAGGTCATCTCCATTCTATTTTCATGAATGAGCTTATTTATTTCTGTCTAATCTCATTCCTTAGTCATTCTTATGATTATTTTATGAGGTAATGATGTTACGGGGGAAATACCTAAATTTGCACCATCTTCTTAGGCACGAAGCTGCGTGCTCATCATGAAGAGGCGGTAAATCAGGCATGACTGTCAGCAAGGTAAACCTGAGACCACGTTTCCGATAAATAATAAAAGAATTATGGAAACGAATCTTTTACAGCGAGTCTATGACGCAACGCATGACGGACTCGACATCATCACCGACCTGCTGACGGCAGTCGATGATGCAGTGATTAACAAAAAGAAGGCGTTTCGCTTTCGACCTGACGAGCGCACGCCGTCAGCTCACCTTTATCCGCCCGACCAAAGGCGGCCTTATTGGCACGTGAAGGACTTCGGCATGGGTGAGGGTGGAGGACTCTTTTCACCCATCGACCTCTACATGTGGGAGCGTGACTACAACAAGGACAAGTTCCGATTGGCAGTGGAGGAACTGGCTGAACGTTACGGGGTGCAGGAGTTGCTTACCGGCAGCACCAATAAGCCCGTGATAGAGCAGCGTGCAGCTCAGCCCGACGAAATTGGAGCGATGCCACGTATCAAGCTCTCCGGGAGTCTGGCAGGTATTGACCTCAGCTGTTGGGGAGCCAACGTCAAGCAGGAGCACTTGGAAACCTACGGGTGGAAAGGCGTCAGCGAGGTGGCCATCACCTACGGAGATAAGGTCACCGTGCGCAAGCCAACACCTACGTACCCTATCTTTGCCCAGCAGTGCGATTATGTTGACGAGCAGGGACAACCACAGGTCTTCTACAAGGTCTACGAGCCACGTAACCCCGACAAGGCCCACCGCTTCCTCATCGTCGGCAAGAAACCGCAGCAGAACTACATCTACGGTTTGCAGACTGTACGCCAACGCTTTCAGGAGCAAGGCGAGGAGAAGTTGTCTGTGCTGCTGCTCGTCAGCGGCGGCAGCGATGCCGTGTGTGCCTTAAGTTACGGCTATCTGGCGATATGGCTCGACAGCGAGACGAAGGGACTGTCAGATTACGACTACAACGTATTGATGAAGTACACCAAATGGCTGGTGAACATTCCCGACATCGACGAAACTGGCATCAAGGCAGGTCGACGCCTCGCACTCACACACCTTGGCGTCCATACGGCATGGCTCACGCAGAGTGACATGGGCGGCCTACACGACAACCGTGGCCGACAGTGCAAGGATCTGCGCGACTACTGCCGTCTGAACCCGTCGAAGAAGGCGATGGACACACTTGTGAATCGTGCTATCAAAGCTAAGTTTTGGTCTCTGTGTGAGAAAAAGAAAGAGTACACGCTGAGTCTCACGTCGCTCAACTACTTCCTGGAATTGAACGGATTCTACACGTTGAAAGATGAGTCGCGCTGTGAGCCCGTCTACATACGCATCGACGGCATTATTGTCACGAAGGTCACGGCAAAGGCCATCGTCGGTTTCCTGAAGCAGTGGATGGAGTGTCAGGGACTGCCCAAACTCCTTCAGGACAAGGTGCTTCGCAGCCGCGACCTGCCCACCAACAATGTCAGCACGCTCCGCGAGCGTGATGATCTCGACTTCCGTAAGGGGACTGCTACGTCGCAGTACTTCCACTTCCGCAATTGCTGGGTGGAGGTCACTGCCGACGGCATAAAGACCCATCGCTACGCCGATGCAGCAGACCACTACGTCTGGGCTGACCATATCATCCAGCATGACTATCGTCCGATGCCTGACATGTTCACAGTCGCCACCGACGAGGACGGACGCTACAACGTCGATATCGCTGAGAACATGGAGCTGAGCAACCTGTTCAAGTTCCAGATCAATACGTCACGTCTCTATTGGCGCAAGCAAGATGAAGGTGGCCTGGAGTTGACCGACGATGAGATTGCTGAGCAGAATTGCAGTCTTGCTAGCAAACTGGCTAACTATGGCTATCTACTTTCCGACTACAAGTCAGAGTCGGAGGCTTGGGCCACCATCTGTATGGACAGCACGATGGCAGAGAGTGTTGACGAGTGTAACGGTAGAAGCGGTAAGTCATTCTATGTGAATGCTATTGCCATGATGGCAAGAACATTCAAGATTGATGCCGGCACGACATCGTTCCGAGATCCGCGTTTCATCTTCGACGGTGTGACGGAGGACACGTCGCTGGTGTTCATCGACGAGTGTCCGTTTCGATTCAACTACAACTTCATCTACGGCATGGTGTCGGGCGACTTCCGTGTAGAGGAGAAGAACCGCCACTCGTTCGTCATTCCCTTTGCCCAGAGTCCGAAGTTTGTGTTGGCCACCAACTTTACGCTCTCACGTCACGATCCTTCGACCGAAGGGCGCATCTGGCCACTGCCTTTCTCGGACTACTACCACGTGAAGACCTCGCAGAACGACTACCGCGAGACGCGCTCCATCCGCGATGACTTCGGCAAGAATCTGATGGGTACCGAATACGGCGAGCATGACTGGCAGTTGGATTTCGCCTTCATGACCCAGTGCGTGCGTTTCTACCTGTCACTGAAACCTGGCGAGCGTCGTATCATACCACCACTTAGCCGCATTGAGCGCCGTGAGCAAATGGCTGCCGTGGGTAAGGACTTCCGCCAGTGGGCCGATGAATACTTTGCCGAGGATAGCGGTCATCTGGACTGTGAACTGAAGGCAGAAACAGTGCTTGCCGACTTCAATCAGGAGACAAAGTTCGGCTGGCCGCCCAAGAAGATGACGCAGCACTTGAACGCCTATTGCCAGTTTGCAGACCACTTGCACTGTCTGAACCCTGTCAGCATCACCCACAAGCAAAAAGACGGTGAACGCTGGATCAAGCGCGATGAGAACAATCAGCAGAAGGCCTTCTACTATGTGCTTTCGACCAAGGCTGCCGCAGAAGCAGCAAAAGCAGACGCCGTTCAGACCGGCCTCGACTTCGAGACTGGCAACAACGCGGATTGGCACGACGGTGATCCATTCTAACCAGACGCTTTCAAGCTGCCCAACAATGCCCGCCCTGAGTCTCAGTGCTCAGAGCGGGCATTCTTGTTACAGATACAGTTGCTACACATCATTCCACTTCTTTTCTACTATATTCTTTTTTTATTCTTAGACCCTGATTTTTTGCATTTTAAGTGTAAAAGTGTAACTAGAGTCCTAAAATTGTATATAACACTATGAAATACAGACCTTTACGTTCTGTTACACATCCGTTACACTTTTGCTACACTTTTTCCCCTTGCACCAATGTGTAACAGGAAGACGACGGAATTTTTGTTAGATAGCCTCCTAACACTTTTTCGAAGGCCATGGAAAAAGTGCTAGAAGGCCTTCTAAAATTACTTCATGAAGAAAGCTGCTATTGTTCTAATTTCCGGTCAGCCCGCTCTTCAAACGCCTCTTTCTGTTTCTGAAGATTGCGAAGGGCTTCGAGAATTTCTTGTTTTGATCTTTTTGTTGTTTCCATAAATACTATTGTTATTGTGATTTCGAGTGCGAATATAGGTGTTGTTTTCGATATGACTAAGTTTTTATCCCCCAAAAGTAATCTTTATGAAGCTTCTATTCGCACATCTTTTTAACATAATTTGATACAATATTTTTGAAAATAATTTGCATAATTCAGAAATTTTTAGTATCTTTGCAATGTAATCAAGAGTGGTTATATATGCGGGAAGCGGCCACCCGATGTAGTTGGTCGTAAGATAGTTTAATACCATGAAATTTTTTAAACTATGGCATTAAAAATCAAAGCAAAGGAGAAGAAGCTTAAATTCTCCAAGAACGAGAACGATCCTGGTTTCTGGCGCTACGTGTTGGTGCCTGACCTGTACTCCACACTCGACCAGGACAAAGTGATCAAGGAAGCTGCCATCCGCTCAGGCGTGAGCGAAGGAGTGATGCAGGCTTGTTGGAAAGGTGCCGGAGAGGTGATCAAGGCCTGGGCAACAGAGGGTCACAGTGTGGCTCTGCCCGGACTGGGTAACATGCGCTTCGGTCTGTCGGCCAAGGCGGTGGCTGATGTCAACGATGTGAAGACATCGCTTATCAAGACCCGCCGCATCATCTTCACGCCGACAGTGGCGCTGAAGGAGGAACTGGCCAACACCGCCATCCAGATTACCTGTTACGACCGCGATGGCAACATCGTGAAGCGTGTGACCTCTGCTGATCCAGGTACCGTTGAAGAGCCCGAGGGTGATGAGACCGGTGCCGAGACTGGTACTGAGACCGGCACAGAGAATGGCGGTTCACAGAGCCAGGGCGGCAGTCAGAGTGGCTCTTCGACAGGCTCAGAGACCGGTTCAGAGACCACAACGGGCTATGCGCTGACGATCAGCACCAGCGGCTCAGGTTCTGCCAGCGTGACCAAGGACGGCAATGCCGTAGCCTCTGGCGCAGAGCTGAGCGAGGACGATGAGGTGGCAATCAGCATCACGCCTGCAGAGGGTCAGGTGCCCACGGCCACACTGAACGGCTCGAGCATCGAACTCACGGAGAGTGATGGCGTTTACACCGGCAACTTCGCCATGCCCGGACAGGCCAGCACGTTGGTGATCAACACCGGCGCAGCTGATGACGATGGCTTCGACAAGGACTAAAGATGTCTGATGTCTGATGGCTGATGTCTGATGGAAGATGTCTGATAATCCCGGTATTCTCTACTTATTGCCTGATTTCCGGACGTACCTGATGGGTTCTCCATCGCGTTTGAGGACATCTGCGAAGGTCTGGGGCTTAATCGTAACGGGGCCTCGCATGAATTCCGGGATATTATAGCTCTTCAAGAACAGACGATGATAATCGGGATTGGCACAAGGCAGCTCGAAAGGCTTTGTGCCAATTCCTTTTTCGTTGATATGGGCGAAGAACGGACGGGTGTAGTTGCCATCGTTTCTGCGACTGCTGAAGACCACCCATTTGCCATTCGATGACCATGAGTGATAGCTCTCCGTATCTGGCGAGTTGAGTTCATCGGCAGGCTGTGCCACTCCTGTAGAAAGATTCATCATCCATAGGTCGGCATCGCGATGCCAGATGTGGAACACACCGTATTCGGCTAAGGCGAACATCAGATAGCGTCCGTCTGGAGAGATGCGGGGCAGGGTTGCACTCTTGCCCAACGAATCTGCAGCGAACACCAGTTCACGTGGCCCAAACTGTCTGGTGGAGGAATCGAAACGCTTGCGGTAGATATTGTATCTGACCGTGTCGTAATGGCTGATGAATTCCTTCAGTTTGTATTTGCTTGTGGTGGTGTCATTATATTCGAGATGGGCGCTGCAGTAGTAGATGCTCTTTCCGTCAGGAGCCCAGAATGGGAACACCTCAAGTTCATTAGGGTCGTTTTCTATAATCGTTGCCTCATTCTTCTCCACGTCATAGGCTATCAGGTCGCTCTCCGTATCAAAGACCTCAATCTTATTGGGGGCCGTGAGATGAAAGATCTGATGGGTCATGTTTGTGGAATAGGCGATGAGTGGTAGTTGGGGATGCCAGGCCGGATAGACACCAGGAGAAAGGATGGAGTCATTGCTCATATTTATCTTTCGGATATTGCCGTCATAGGCGATAACCGTTCCCCCATTGTTCTGACGGGCGTGGAACTGCATTCTGTCAGGATTATACTGCTGGTAACTGTGACAGTTGATACACTGTCCGTTGATGTCATCCCCACAGAGCATATTGTCGTAGACGACATTCTCGTCGTAGTTTTCCAAACAGCGCTGACTGATGGTAAGTTCTTCATAGCTTATATACGAGGGGTGGATAAGACGATAACTGATATAGGGGTCGATGGAGTCGGGTGACACAAAGATATTGAAGGGCTTGAAACGTGTCCACTGTCCGTTCTTATAGGCATAAGTCTCTACCTGTATGGCCTTGCCCTGTGCTGCTGCTGTAAGTTGCTTCCAGTCGCCGATAGAAGGTGTTGACTCGCTCCCGTGACAGACAATCTCCTCACTGCCAAAGGAATAGCGTACAGCCATCTCTTCCGAATCGTCATCCATCAGAAAGGTCAGCGGAGCGATATTGACAGGAACGGTCACATCGATATAGTCAGGGTAGATTTGTGGCAATTCATCTGACTGTGTGAATGCTGACGGCAGTTGCTGACCACAGGCGCAGAACAACAATGCGAGGGCGATGACGATAATGGGTTTATTCATGAAACAGCATTAATTGATGTAATAATAGAAGAAGTAGCAATTCCTATATGCCGCTTTTACATTCATGAAATAGGAATCATCAGAATCCTGTCGTGCGAGCGCAGACATGATATGGTTTTCAACGTTGCCAGCATTTCCGCTAACAGCATTACTATACTGTCTCATGTGAGTGACGGGTCCCATCTCGCGTGTTTCGGCAATCTGTCCAGGATTGTCAATAATCTTTCGCATCGCATCCGACCACATGCCATAATAGTGAGTATGACTGAGCAAATTAAGTGTCTTTCTGGCAGCTTGAGTCTCGTCACTTAGTAGCGAACAGCGGGTCATGTACTTCAGCAGCTCCACGTTCCATCCATACTCCACACCATCCTCCATGCACATGCGATGGCAGTCGTTTAAAAGACCATATTGATAATATAGCAGGCGTCCGGTGACGTGGTACACCATATTGAGGGGCAGTTCTGTGTCAGCCTTCTTGTCACCTCTGGGGAAGTTTAACATCTCGTCGAAGCGTCCTAATCGCGTAAGGGCGAGATTATGCATCAGGCAGATGCTGCGGGTTGGCTCTTCATTACCTTGTTTTAGTCCTTCATCCAGCACCCCTTCCCAGTCTGTCTTTTCGATACAGCGTTGCATCGTGAGTTCATGGTGGAAATTGTCGTCTTTATACCAATAGTGCCACACACAGACAGCAAGGCTGATAACCATTACGAGCTGAAGTCCCCATCTGAAATGAGGTCTTTGCAACTTTACGGGCAGTGACACCTTGTAGAGTATAGTCATCAGGAGATAGAAGGCTCCTAATATATAATAAGGTATATAGTGAAGCGGATAGGGCTTTATGATATTGAATGTTGGAAGTGCCGTTGTCCAGATCAAGTCGAGCTTGGTCTGGTAATAGACATACCGATAATAAATCAGCGGGATAGCGATGATACATAGCAATGCCACAGCAGTAAGAATCACATTATCCTTATTGTTTCTGGATAAGCGCCAGGTCCAGATGCCCATCAGCAGGATAGACATTAGTCCATATATACCCAAAAGAGGATATGCAACAGCGGTAATGGCAAGAAACCAGACAATGCGCAGCCATAGCTTCTTGGGCAATACCCGAAAAGCCCACAATAGAGCAACGGCAGCAGTAGTACCAATGGTAGCCACATAGAAGTAGCCTTGCAGCTTCATGAAATAGTGCCAGTAGCCTAAATGCATGTTGGCAATAAGCAGGATAGCTACAGGAATTAATGACAATACAGCCCAATCGTCCGAGATTTTGAACGCACGTTTAGTAAGCCACATCAGCAGCAGCCACCAACCGCACAGCAAGAGTACACCAATCCACGGATAGAAGAAAAACTGCGTGAAGTAACAACTGACGTATGACAACAAGCCTCCTGACACCACCATCCTGTCGTGGCAGAAGATGGAGGTGTCAAGAAACAAGTTGTACTGCTGTACTTTCCAAAGCAAGTCGGATTCATAAAACAACAGTGCCCAGGCAATAAGCAACAAGGCTCCCAGCCAAGGTACGAATGGTATGAATCTTTTCATCTTTTCACTACCTTCTTACCCTCGATGATATATATACCCTTGTTTAAGATGTCAGAGGAACTGTATTGACGGCCTTGGAGGTCGTAGATATAATGATTAGAGGTGCGGACATCCGAGGTGATCGTCTTGACAGAAGTAAGCGGATTGTCCTTCATGATCTTTGATCCAGACAACGATGTGCTACCGTCGTCAGCGATAGTGAGCTCATAGTAGATGGCCCCGCCATCGCATCTCACAGGCTGACAACTGTCTTCATTGACAGCCTTCGAAGCCAGGTATACACGATAATGACCTGCTTTGACTTTGGTAAAGAACTTCGAGGTTGTCAGGTTGCCGGAACCGAAGAATGTTGCAACACCATCCTGCTTCGACAATGAGATGAATGTATTTCTCTCGGCATCCCCATCCGTATTCTCAAAATTGAGTCCGATATCACCATAGAACCACAGAAAATGATAATTATAGATGGTATTAGACTCTACTTGGATAATCTTGCCTTCAACAGAGAGTTTATAGGGTTTTGAACCACACCACAACGACTGGTATTTCTCTCCCTCATCCGGTTCTTCCTGACACTTGAAACCAAATAACATGGATTGTTCACTATTGTAGTGACTACTCGTTGGTTTGCCTTGTTCGTCGAGAGGATTCAGGTCGGCAAAGTCGTAATAACCGTTTCCGGAACCACCCCAACCCCAGTTGACATGGATCCTTCCTTCTTCATCGATGCCATCGAAAACAAAGGCATGACCGCTGTTTGCACCCGCCGATCCTGTATAAAGAATCGGGCGATCGTTTCCCAACTCATCATAGATACATTGCATCCATACCTCTTCATCGAAATATTGGCGATAGTAGCAATGCATGGCCAATGAGTCGTAGCCGAAATTATAGGCAAAACCTCTGGCAGCCTCTACAGAATAGGCACCACTACCATTGGAGCCATATTGCATGTGCGTTGCGAGTCCAGCATCCTTCATCAGACGTGCTACGGGAATACGAATCTCGTCAGTCAGGTCAAATACATTATAGGTGTCCTGCATCTTGTCCCACTCATAGACGCCGGTAATATTCTCTGTAACACGCGAAGAATTACCTTCTATGGTATAATAGCCCTTGCCTTTGCCCTGAGCAGGATAAGTAAAGTACTTCATGATCTGCGACATCGCAGTGGCCACACAGCCTGTAGGCGCGTGATTTCCCTTAAACTCCGGTGCATAGAAGTTGTAGGGGTCTCCCTGATCCCACTCCGTCCTGCAGAAGAACGGTTTTGGGGTAAAAGTGGCAGCCCGCTTAGCCGATACAGATGCAAACGACGTTTCCGATGCTTTCGATGCCATCTGCTCGCTAATGGCCTCCAGCCACCACTGCATGCCGCAAGGCAGATTGTTGGCATCAAAACGCGTATCAGAATAGCCGATAATCGGGGTAAAACTATCATCGCGGCTTACGATGACATATCCTTGTGAATCATTGCCATACACACTATAGAACCGTTCCTCTGCCAGTTTCGTGACCGATAACGCAGAGCGGGTTACTGCTCCCTTTGCCAGATGAGTCTGTGCAATAGCCAGCATCTCTCGCTCGGTACGAGGACCGGCGAGAGATGTGGTACTGCCCAACAGGAGGCAGAGAGAGGATATCAATAGAATCCTACGTCTGTTCATTTATTGATGCTCCATTGTTACATAGAAGTAACCGAATGAACCTGCAGCACAAATAGCGCCCATCGGTGTTGACTCCATCTTGCCGCCAAGAGCCGTGAACTTGAACTGTACGGCAGAAGTATATGCCGTCACTGCGCTGTTCACACCACGGATCCAGACATCACCATACTTTGCGTGGACATAGATGACCTGCATGTTTGGAACGAGAACGATACCCTTTGCTGCATCATACTGACCCTGAATGGTCATTCCACCATCCCAAATGTTGGTGATATTGACAATCGTAGGATCACTTTCATCAAACGTAACAGCCATCTCGTACTGACCGCCATTATCCCATTCTCCTGTATCTTGGTTGTAATCCCACTCTGTGGCAATATACATACCATCAATCGGGAAGATAGGAGCCTTCGGCGTTGTGACGGATTGAACGTCTGACACAATGGTACCGGCTGTCTTAGTGACAGCATAGGCACGTACATAATAGGTTGTCAGCTCTGTAAGACCACCCTTTTCTACCTCAAAGGAAGCATCGATTGTGTCATTTGGTAAAGAAGTCACATTCGTCGAGAAGTCGTTATTCGTTGAGATCTGTACACCTTCTTCTATAATCTCCTGGTGATTACCTACAGAAGCCGATGCGGTGATGGTCTGGAAGTCTACGGCAGTTACACTACCAAGCGAAACTGTTGCCGAGGAAGCCTTCTCATACTGTGCATCGATAGAAGCTTTATCATCCATAGTGTCGTAACAGCTTGTCAGCGAGAATGCTACAGCCAGACACGGAATCATCAATTTCATTATTTTCTTCATATTCTTAATCTCCTATAATTTAAATTACGGGTTCTGGTCATCATCAGTAAGCTGATCGTTCTCCTGCATCTCAGAACGTGGAATCTGATAAGTCCAGCGAACATCCTGTCCAGGAATCTTAAGCTGATAGTCGCCTGGCAAGTGGTTGTTGCCTTCATAAGTACGGTCAATACCGAGGTTGTTACGCTTCATGTCGAACCAGCGGAAGCCTTCACCCCAGAGCTCAATACGGCGCTGGAAGAGAATCTCATTCAGTGTCACCTCAGATGCATTCCAGCTGGGCTGGCGATACTTCATCAGTTCACCAAGAACCTGGGCAGCCTGTCCGCCCTGTCCCTGACGCACCAGAGCCTCTGCCTCGATCAGATACATCTCAGCAGCGCGCATATACATATAGTCCATAGTCCAGTTGCCGTCGTCACCGAATTTGACATTAGCATAAGGCAGCTGAGCAGCAGATGTTGGCTGGCTCTTGTCACCTTCCGGACCGTTGAACAGGCTCTTACGGTAGTCATCATCAGGAATCTGGCTGTACAGACGGGCGTCGATCAGACGGGGAGCATAGCCGAGACCTGCATAACCAGGAGCCAGATTGGAAATCATAGAGAAGAATGAAGCATAAACCGTAGAGGTCTCAGTAGAATGGTCGAAGCCCCACATCCACTCTGAATTCTCAATATCATAGAAACCGTCGTGCAGACCGGCATTGCCCATTGGCTCATAGCCGGGGTCACCATCGTAGAATTTTCCGCTGCGTGCCTTTTTGGCAGCTGTTGCTGCGTCAGACCACTTCTGGGCAAGCAGATAGTAGCGGGCAAGTAGGCCGTTGGCAACGTGAGCGTCTACATAGTTCTTCGACGGGCGCTTGTACTTAGATTCCTCCAGCAGTTGTACGCCTCTCGTAAGGTCGCTCTCAATCTGCTCAAATACACGAGCCACCGTGTTGGCACCCTTCAGTTTTGTACGCTCTGCTTCATCAGGAACATCTACAGATGTAAGAATCAGAGGCAGACCTTTCTGAGTCATGTTAACTGTACCTTCGGGAGTCATGTAGTTACGGAACAGCTGAATCAGATAATAGTAAGAGAATCCACGCATGGCGAGCGCCTGACCAAGCAGGGCCTTCTCACCATCGGTGGAACCACCATTGGGATACAGACCGATTACCTCATTAGCCTTAGAGATAGTGGTGTAGAATGTGGTCCAGCTCACGTTCACACGACGATAGTTGTACATACGGTTGTCAACCTGGTAGTCATAGTTGAACCAGTGCTCAGCAGCCATTGCGATATCCTCCGTACCCATGTCACAGGCATGGAGCGTAGCCATGAAATTGAAGGTGTCGTGCTGCGAAGCGTACATATCAACCAGGTGCGACCAGATACCATTGAGGAACACGTCGGGATTGTTACCGGCTGCGGTAGCAGCGGCATCAGCATCCAGACCGCGCAAGTCATCTCTGTCCAGATAATCACTGCCACAAGAGCCAAGTGCTAATGTCAGCAGTCCTATTGACATATATTTTAATACTTTCATATCCTTTATTATTATATTGTTGATGATTAGAATGTGATATTGATACCTGCAGAGTAAGAGCTGAGAGCAGAGTATACATAGTCGGTAGCACCGCTGAAGCTCTGACGCGGGTCAAGACCCTTACGCTTTGAGAGGAGCCATACATTGTCGCCAGCCAGATAAACACGTGCACGCTCGATACCAATCTTATTAAGAACCTTGACAGGAATGCTGTATCCCAGCGTAATGTTCTTCAGACTGAAGTAATTGGCTTTCGTCAGGAAGAAGTCGGAAGTGCTATAGATCTTGGCATCCTGGCTGGAAGAATTCAGCTTCGGGATATTGGTCTGGGTATTAGAGGGTGTCCAGCGATTGAACATATCCTTGTGGAAGTTGTGGCCATGGTCGCCGGCCTCCATCAAAGCTGCATAATAGCTATCGCGTACCCAACCTCCGAGCTGGAAGGCTGTCTGGATAGAGAGGTCGAAGCCATAGGCCTCAACATTGGTGCTGAAACCACCTGTGAGGTCAGGAATAGCGCTCTTGTCGAGGTTGACAATCGTTGCTTCAGAAGTGGTGTTCACAATCGTGACTTCCTTCACAATCTTGTTGCCGTCGCCATCCACCTTAGGTGTCACGCCGTCGTCTTGCATCTCATAAGTATATTTGTTATACTGAGGCTTACCATTCTCAGGGTCTACACCCACATACTCATAACCACTCCAGTTATAGATAGAGCTGCCCTTCTTCCACCAATAGCTGCCACGCTCGAAACCTGCGGGATACTTCTCTTCAGGCTTTGAAGCGGGAAGTTTGGTCAGTTCGTTCTTGTAGTGAGCCAGGTTGATGGCTGCATTCCACTTCACATCCTTGGTCTTGATGATGTCTGCACTGATTTCAATTTCGAAACCGGTGTTCTTCATGTCAACCTCGTTCTTGTAGATCCAAGAAGGAGCACCCTCTGACTGTGCCAACGGGCTGGCAAAGAGCATGTCCTTATTATTCTTGATAAAGAAGTCGAAGTTGATGTTGATACGCTTCAGCAGTCCGAGTTCGAAACCGGCATTGAACATAGCCTGCTTCTCCCATGTCAGGTCAGGATTACCACGGAAATACTTTGAGAAAGCAGCGGCACCACCTGCCAGACGGCCTACAGAATACATGTCTGAGTAAGCATTCATATAGTCAGAGTCGATGTTGTCGTTACCCTGTGTACCATAGCTGGCCTTGATCTTCAGGGCACTGATAGGCTTCACAGTCTGCATGAACGGCTCTTTGTCAACACGCCAAGCGCCACCGATAGCCCAGAAAGTACCCCAGCGGTTATCCGGATGGAAACGTGAGCTACCATCACGACGGATACTTGCATTCAGGTAATAGGTGTCGTTGTAATTATATTCACCCTTGAAGAGGTAACCCTCGAGTGCATACTCATACTGATAAGAGGTCAGGTCCTGATAAAGGGCTGCATTTGCAAACTCAGGATTGGTATAGTCAGAATAGTTCGTCATCTGACCATAGAGATAGTTGTTTCTATCCTGCTTGTTCTCATGAACGGCCATCAGGTGAGCGGCATGCTTGCCAAACTGGTGGCTCCAGTCGAGGATCTGGTTAACGTTAAGAGCCTCATAACGGCTGTTTGATTTGTAACCACGACCACCTACGTTCTTTGCATCACCACCAACAGGTGTCATGAAACGGGTCTGCATGGTGTTGAATACGTCATAAGCAATGTTGGCAGTAAACTTGAAGTCCTTCAGGAAAGAGAATTCAGCATAAGCGCGTGAACTAACGTTGTCACGGATAATCTCGTTGATATTCTCTTTGGCAGCTGCCAAGGGGTTGTTCTCTGAACCATAAGGACGGGCATATTCTGTACCCCAGTCATATTGGCTGTTGCCATCCTTGTCGAGCCACAGCGTACCATCCTGGTTGTAAAGATAGATAGGATAGATAGGAGCAATGCTCTGACACCACATGAAGATGTTTGAATAGGCACTTGTGCTGCTGGGGTTGACAGCAAACTGCTGCTGGTCAGTGCGGGCATAAGCCAGGTTGACACCCACCTTGACATACTGTCCAAGCTTCTGGTCAACTTTTGCACGGCCGGCGAAACGGTCGAAGTCAGAACCCGGCATATAACCCTCATCACCCAGATAGCTGGCTGAGAAGTAGGCCTGCGTATTATTGTCACCACCACTGATGTTTACATTATACTCCTGACGAAGCGTGCTGCGGAAAGGATCTGATGACCAATCGTCAGTCCACTTGAGTTCCGTAGCATTGGGATTCAGTTTTCCGGTCAGAGGATTGATCAGCTCGTTGTCAGCCACATTCTTGAACGCATTGTACTTCAGCTGGTCGCTGATCATGTTCTCAGCAGCATACTGGGCAGCGCCTGCGTAACCCATTGTGGAAACAAGGCTGTTGCGATAAGCCTCGAAGAACATCTCATAATACTCACCCGGATCGCTGATGATATCATAGCTGGGCACTGCGCGGGTGTTGAAACCCCAACGACCCTCGAAGTTGATCTTTGCCTTACCGCTCTTGGCTGCTTTGGTGGTAATCATAATCACACCGTTGGCACCACGAGCACCGTACATTGAGTTGGCGGCAGCATCCTTGAGCACAGTCATGGTCTCAATATCCTGTGTACTGATAGAGTTCAGAGAACCTTCATAAGGCACACCGTCAACAACGATCAGCGGGCTCTGGCTACTGGAGATAGAGCCTACACCACGAACGATGATGCTCGCACCTGAACCAGGCGTACCTGATGCGGATGAAATCTGAACACCGGCGACAGCACCTTCCAAAGCCTTTGACAGGTTTGACACCTGCAGCTTTTCAATCTTGTCGCTCTTCATCGTACCGGCAGAACCGGTGAATGAAGACTTCTTCTGTGTACCGTAAGCCACAACCACCACCTCGTCGAGAGCGGCAGCGTCAGTCTTCAGGAACACGCGCATGCCGTTCTTGGCCTTCAAGGTCTGGCTCTCATAGCCCAGGTAAGAAACGGTAATCGTGGTCTTACCCTCCGGCATTGTAAGCGAGAATTGGCCATTTGCATTGGTCAACATACCAGTACCTGTGCCATCAACCTTAACGGCAGCGCCAATGATTGGCTGACCATCTTCCTGTGAAAGCACAGTACCAGAGATCTTTGTCTGTGCAACCGCACTTCCCAAGAAAAGGAAGAGGCTACACATCAACATCGTTAGTCTTTTTTCCATAAAATCTCTCTTTAGTTAATATTAAACTGTTTATAAAATAATAATGTATATACTTATTTATTGGTCTTTTTGCTACTTTTAGCTTGCAAAACTAATGATAAAAATTCTAAATGACGAACAAAATTGTAAAAATATCACTTTACTAAGCAAAAATTAACATTTCCTAAGCTTTATCTTGACGTATATCAGCCGTCTGTTAGCGCATAGTAATTAATATAAAAATGAATAATTCGCAGAAAAGTTTGGCTATTTCATCAAAAAGCCATACCTTTGCAGGGATGAAACAGATGAGGCTATTGATAGTGGCAGCGGTGGTGCTCCTGATGGTGGGATGCCTGCAGGACAAAGTCGGAGGCGTCAAGGTGTATACGGAACCTTCGGCAGAACTGTATTCGATCTCTGATCAGGTGGGCATGTTCCTGTTTCATGCCAGCGGACCGTGGAAGGCCACCTGCTCTGAACCCTGGCTGCAAGTGATGAAGGAGTCGGGGCCTGGTGGTACTGACACGCTCAAGGTGATGACCACGGAGAAGAACCTCACAGGTGAGGCGCGCAGGGCAATCGTCAAGCTGGAGGCTGATGGAGAGGTGTGTACCGTCGACATCAAGCAGCGTGACGAATATGCCGAGTTCGACCAGGATCAGTTCAGCATTGGTGCAGAAGGCGGTATGCTGGAGGTGACTTTCAGGACGAATGCTTCGGACAGTCTGCAACTCTATGTAACGGGCAGTCTGGCGCAATACCTGGAGGATACACGGAAGAAGGATTCATCGAGTACAACCCGTGCTGAGGCCAGGGGCAAACTGAACTGGCTGCGTGTGTTGCCGAATACCGACACCATCTCGCGTAATGGCTTTTTTTATCTCGCCATTGGTGTCGGCAATGACTATCACATCTGTCTCGACACCCTGATATTCCATCAGGATGGCTACAAGCCAGATTCTCTGGAGAATCAATAAATACCGGTTATCTTCGCTGCTTGAAGAAGTCCTGCATCAGTTGGCGGCATTCTTCTTCCAAGACGCCTCCCACAACGGTGGCTTTGGGATGCATGGCCCTGGGCGCAAACTCATGATAGCCCCGTTTCTCGTCGAGACAGCCGTAGACGATGCGGGGTATCTGTGCCCAGCCGATGGCGCCGGCACACATCACGCAGGGTTCGACGGTGACGTAGAGTGTGCAGTCGGTGAGATATTTGCCGCCGAGAAGGTTGGCTGCCGAGGTGATGGCCTGCATCTCAGCATGAGCCGTCACGTCGCAGAGCGTTTCCGTGAGGTTGTGGCTGCGGGCGATGATGCGGTCCTTGCACACCACGACGGCACCGATGGGTATCTCACCTTCCTTATAGGCCATACGGGCCTCGTCGAGCGCCCGTTGCATGTAGAATTCGTCTTTTTTCTGTTGTTCTTGCTCAATCATGCTGCAAAGATACGAAAAAAATGATAATTGATAATTGATAATTGATAATTATTTCGTATTTTTGCAAACGGATTATGGATTTTAAGATTGTTCATATCGACGAGACCGACTCTACCAACCGCTGGCTTAAGGATTATCCTCTCCCGCTGTCAGCGGGAGAGGATGTAGTCGTTGTGGCGGATTACCAGACAGCAGGAAAGGGTTGCGGAAGCAACTCATGGGAGAGCGAGCGTGGCAAGAACCTGACGTTCTCGATGCTGATTCATCCAGAGGGGATTCCTGCGAATGAGCAATTCAGGATTACGGAGGTTGTATCGGCAGCCCTCTGTGAGACGCTGGAGCCCTATATTAAGAAGAAGGTGCAGATAAAATGGCCGAACGACGTCTATGTGGGCGACCGGAAGATCTGCGGCATCCTGATAGAGAACCGTCTGCAAGGCTCTGTAATCAAGGACTCGATCATCGGCATCGGACTGAATGTGAATCAGCGCGTGTTTCTGAGCGATGCGCCTAACCCGGTATCTCTGTATCAGCTGACGGGGCAGGAGACCGACCTTGAGGTGTTGCTAAGCCAATTCCTCGCTGCCTTTGGGCGCGTGGCTGCGAGCCAGACCATTGCTCGTGACTACCGGGCAAGGCTCTACCGGAAAGGTATGCCTGCACTCTACGAGGATCAGACGGGACGCTTTCGGGCGACGCTCACGGATGTGCTCAGCGACGGAAGGCTTGTGCTACTCGACGAAACGAGCCAGCGGCGCACTTATGCTTTTAAGGAAGTGCAGTTTATAGTTTATAGTTTATAGTTTAGAGTTTACAGTTTATAGTTTAGAGTTTATAGTTTAGGGTTTATAGTTTAGAGTTTACAGATTATGGCAAGATTTAAGCGAATTCTATTGAAGTTATCGGGCGAGAGCCTGATGGGCAAGCAGGGTCACGGTATTGACCCTGAGCGTCTGGGCGATTATGCGCGTCAGATTAGGGAAGTGGCAGAGATGGGTGTCCAGATTGGTATTGTGATCGGCGGCGGTAACATTTTCCGTGGCCTGAGTGGTGCCAAGAAGGGTTTCGACCGTGTGAAGGGCGACCAGATGGGCATGTGTGCCACCGTGATCAACTCGTTGGCGCTGAGCAGTGCCCTCGATGCAGAAGGGGTGAAGAACAAGGTGCTGACGGCCATCCGTATGGAGCCCATCGGTGAGTTCTACAGCAAGTGGAAGGCCATCGAGGCGATGGAGGCCGGTTATGTGTGCATCTTCTCAGCAGGCACGGGCCAGCCTTATTTCACCACCGACACGGGTAGCAGCCTGCGTGGAGTGGAGATCGAGGCCGACGTGATGCTGAAGGGCACGCGTGTGGATGGTGTCTATACCGCTGACCCCGAGAAGGATCCCACGGCAACGAAGTTTGAGGATATTACGTATCAGGAGGTGCTGGAGCGCGGTCTGAAGGTGATGGATCTCTCGGCGGTCTGCATGTGTCAGGACAACAACCTGCCTATCTACGTGTTCAATATGGACGTAGTGGGTAATCTGAAAAAGGTGATGGACGGTGAGCAGATCGGCACGCTCGTGCATCCTTAGGCCTGCCTGCGGCGAGTCCGCTAATCGTGGACCTCTTCGAATTCGACGTATTCGCCATCGTCGTGGTTGAAGATCTTCTTGTCGGCCTCGCGCTCGTCGATAATCGTTACACCACTGCTCGTAGTTGTTCTGCGGGCAGTTTTCTTGTCTGCCTGCTGCTGGCCTTTCTGCTGCTTCTGCTGACGTTGCTGCTTCGGGCCGTCGCTGCTCTTGAAGTAGTCGTCGCCAAAGGGATTCTTCTCTTTTTGCTCCTTCCGTTTCTGGTGCAGTTCGAACTGGTCTTCAACAGTATTGCGCATCTGACGGATGCTTTTGTAGGTGAAGTTGATGATTACCAGAATGATAATGGCTAAGGCTATCAAACCGAAGACGATGGCGCCGATGATGAATTTCAACATAATAGGTTATTAGTTTGTTTTGATTTTCTTGGTAGTTATGACTGACAGAACGACGTACCATGCAATGATGGCTGCAAGTCCGCTTACTCCCATGAGGAGCAGCAGCGGTATGCACGAGAGGATGAAAATGTATTTGATCTCATTGCCCTTCCAGCCCCAGGTCTTGAACTTCAGGGCGAACATAGGTATCTCGGCAATGAGCAGATAGCAACTAATAAATGTGCCACAAAGAATGATCCATTCTGCGTAGGGAATGGTGGAGATGGTGTCGCCCAAACCTACAATCAGCGAACCCCAGAATAGCGCATTGGCAGGGGTGGGGAGTCCGATGAATCCCAATGCCTGTCGCTCGTCGAGGTTGAACTTCGCCAGCCTCAGGGCAGAGAAAGCTGCCATGATGAAGGCGAGGAAGGGTATGATTGGCAGGTGGATGTGGAAGGTGCTGAGATAGCTGAACACAATGGCTGAGGGGGCAAAGCCGAATGTGATATCGTCGGCCAGCGAATCGAGTTCCTTGCCGATAGGGGAGGACACGTGCAACAGACGGGCCACCATACCGTCGAAGAAGTCGAATACCGCACCGATTACGATAAAGAGCAGCGCCATGTAGGCAATGCCCATAAAGGCCCAATAAGTGGCAATGCAACCCGAGATCAGGTTCAGACACGTAATCGTATTTGGTATATGTTTTTTCATTTCATCTTCGCAATGACGGTTTGGTCGCCGGTCGTGGGCTGTCCGATGGTGACAGTGGCCTTGGCGGTCAGAGGTAGGAAGACATCTACACGGGAGCCGAGTTTGATGAAGCCCAGATGCTCGTCGATATAACACTCCTCACCCTCCTTGGCGTAGGTCACGATGCGACGGGCCAGGGCACCTGCAATCTGGCGCACCAGCACATCTTCACCGTCGGGCGTGGTGATCATGATGTCGGCATGCTCATTCTCCTCGCTGGCCTTGGGAAGCCAGGCCTTGTGGTAATTGCCGTTCTGATGGTGTACGAACTTCACCTTGCCGTCGATGGGGAACCAGTTGGCATGCACGTTCAGCGGACTCATGAAGATGGAAATCATCAGTCGCTTGTCGTGGAAGTACTCGTTCTCCTCGGCTTCCTCCACCACCACAATCTTTCCGTCGGCAGGAGCCACCACCAGCTTCTCCGTATCCCCATTGAAATAACGGATAGGACAGCGATAGAAATTCAGGGCCATGCACCAGGCCGTGCCGAAGATGACGATGAAGATCCAGAAGGGTATCGTGGTGCTGAATGAATACCAGAGCAGATAGGCGATGCCGACGATGGCCAGCGCACTCCATGTTAGTTCGTGGGTGCCCTCACGGTGAATCCTGATTTTCTTCAGTTTCTTGATTCTTTCTCCCATTAATTAATCAGGTGTCGTTATTATTTTGGTGCAAAGGTACATCTTTTTTACGTAAGAAGCAAATTTTTCTGCCATTTCTTTTGGTGTTCTCAAGATTTAGCCGTATCTTTGCCATCTGCCAATAGGGCTTTTTTATTGTAAATATGGAAGATTTCATACATCTGCACGTACATACCTATTATTCAATTCTCGATGGACAGTCGAGTATTCAAAGGCTTGTAGACAAGGCTGTTAAGGACGGCATGCGAGGCATGGCGATTACCGATCACGGCGACATGTTCGGTATTAAAGAATTTCACGACATTTGCAATGACGTGAACAAGAAGCGCAAGAAAGAGGGCCTCGAGCCCTTCAAGCCGATCTTCGGTTGCGAGATGTATGTGGCCCGTCGCGGTGACAAGAGCCTGAAAGAGTCGAAGGACGACCTTGGCGGCTACCACCTCATCGTGCTGGCGAAGAATGCCAACGGCTATAAGAACCTCATCAAACTGGTCAGCGACGCCTGGGTCGACGGCTTCTATAACCGTCCGCGTACAGATCGTATGGAACTCGAGAAGTACCATGAGGATCTGATTGTCTGCTCTGCCTGTATTGCCGGTGAGGTGCCTGCGAAGATCCTGAAAGGCGATATTGCCGGTGCCCGCGAGGCCATCGAGTGGCACAAGCGCCTCTGGGGTGACGACTACTATCTGGAGCTGCAGCGCCACGAGGTGACCGATCCCCTGCAGAAGGCCAATCGTGAGACCTTCCCCATGCAGCAGCAGGCTAACAAGGTGCTGATAGAGCTGGCCCGGGAATACGGCATCAAACTGGTGTGTACCAATGATGCCCACTTTGTGGACAAGGAGAATGCCGAGGCCCACGACCATCTGCTCTGTCTCTCTACGGGCAAGGACCTTGACGACCCCACCCGCATGCTCTACTCCAAGCAGGAGTGGTTTAAGACGCGCCAGGAGATGAACGATATCTTCAGCGACGTGCCCGAGGCCTTGACGAACACCCTTGAGATCTTGGATAAGGTGGAGATGTATAGTCTCGACAACGACCCCATCATGCCTTTCTTCCCCATACCCGAGTCGTTTGGAACAGAGGAGGCGTGGCGTCAGAAATTCACGGAGCAGCAGCTCTACGATGAGTTCACCACCGACGAGAATGGCGAGAACCCGCTCCCACCGGAAGAGGGTGAGAAGAAAATCAAGAAGCTGGGCGGCTACGACAAGCTCTATCGCATCAAGTTCGAGGCTGACTATCTGGCTGAATTGGCTTTTAAGGGTGCCCACCGTATCTATGGCGATCCCCTCTCCAAAGAGGTTGACGATCGCATCCGCTTCGAACTGCATATCATGAAGACGATGGGTTTCCCAGGTTACTTCCTCATTGTACAGGACTTCATCAACTCCGCCCGCGATGAGTTAGGCGTGATGGTGGGACCTGGCCGTGGCTCCGCAGCAGGCAGCGTGGTGGCCTATTGCTTAGGTATCACGAAGATCGACCCCTTGAAGTACGACCTGCTGTTTGAGCGTTTCCTCAACCCCGACCGTATCTCGCTCCCTGATATCGATACCGACTTCGATGACGACGGGCGCGGCAAGGTGCTCAAATGGGTGGAAGATAAGTACGGACATGAGAACTGTGCCCATATCATCACCTATGCCACGATGGCCACCAAAAACTCCATCAAGGATGTGGCCCGTGTCGAGAAGGTGCCTCTGAGCATCTCCAACGCTCTTTGCAAGGCTATTCCAGACCGTCTGCCCGACGGGCCTGACGGCAAGGCCACGAAGATGAACCTCCCCAATGCCATCAAGTATGTGGCTGAGCTGCGCGAGGCGGAGGCTTCTTCCGACAAGGCCCTTGCCAATACCATCAAATATGCCAAGATGCTCGAAGGCACGGTGCGAGGCACGGGCATCCATGCCTGTGGCTTCATCATCTGCCGTGACCCCATCAGCAATCACGTGCCCGTATCGACAGCCGACGACCCCGACTTCAAGGGCACCAAGACCAATTGCACGCAGTATGATGGTCACGTGATCGAGTCGACAGGTCTCATCAAGATGGACTTCTTGGGACTGAAGACCCTTTCGGAGCTGAAGGAGGCCTGTGCCAATATCAAACGTACACGGGGCATCGACATCGACCTCGACAATATTCCCATCGACGATGCCAAGACTTATGAACTCTATCAGCAGGGACGCACCGTCGGCACTTTCCAGTTTGAGTCGCAGGGCATGCAGAAATACCTGCGCGAACTGAAACCCACCGTCTTCGAGGACCTCATTGCCATGAACGCCCTCTACCGACCCGGTCCTATGGGCTATATCCCGCAGTTCATCCGTCGTAAGCATGGTGACGAACAAATCACCTACGATATTCCCATCATGGAGAAATACCTGAAAGATACCTATGGCATCACGGTGTATCAAGAGCAGGTGATGTTGCTGTCACGTCTGTTGGCCGACTTCACCCGTGGTGAGAGCGATGCCCTCCGTAAGGCCATGGGTAAGAAGAAAAAGGATATCGTTGATGCCATGAAACCTAAGTTCATCGAGGGTGGCAAGAAGAACGGTCACGATCCGAAGGTGCTTGAAAAGATCTGGGCCGACTGGGAAGCCTTCGCCTCCTACGCCTTCAATAAGTCGCACGCTGCCTGCTATTCGTGGGTGGCTTATCAGACGGCCTATCTCAAGGCCAACTATCCTGCTGAGTTCATGGCGGCCATCATGAGCCGTCGCCGTGATCAGATCACGGAAATCACCAAACTCATGGATGAGTGCAAGGCGATGGGCATCGCCACCTTAGGGCCTGATGTCAACGAGTCGTATGAGAAGTTCGGTGTGAACCATCATGGTGAGATCCGCTTCGGCTTAGGTGCCATCAAGGGCATGGGCGACTCTGCGGCCCTCGCCATCATCGAGGAGCGCGAGAAGAACGGCCCCTACAAGAGCATCTACGACTTCGCCCAGCGTGTCAGCTTCTCATCTGTCAACCGCAAGGCTTACGAAAGTCTTGCGCTGAGTGGCGGCTTCGACAGCTTCGGCATCCGTCGTGAGGACTATTTCGCCACCAATCACAAAGGTGAGATGTTCCTCGACACGCTCGTGCGCTACGGACAGACCTACCAGCAGGAGAAGGCTGAGATGCAGAACTCCCTCTTCGGGATGTTCGGCGACGGCGTTGAGATAGCCCAGCCGCCTGTGCCTAAGAATGAGGTGCGCTGGAGCGACATCGAGCGCCTGAACAAGGAGCGTGACCTCGTGGGAATCTATCTCTCCGCCCATCCGCTCAACGAGTTTAAGATTGTGATCGACAACCTGTGCAACCTCAGTTGTCCGGAACTGATGGATATCGGCAACGTCACCGATCGTGACGAGGTGGCGCTGGGAGGCATCGTCACAGCCGTCAGGACGGGCTTCACCAAGAACGGCAAACCTTTCGGCATCGTCACCCTCGAGGACTTCGACGGCTCTGGCGAACTGCCTCTCTTCGCAGAGAACTGGGGGCAGCACAGTGGCATGTTCTCCATCGGTGCCTCTGTCTATGTGGTGGGCAACATCCGCCCGCGCTATCAGTACAAACCTGATAGTCCCAAGGAATTGAAGGTGAACCGTGTGGAATACCTGCAGACGGTCAAGGAGAATGCCATAGAGCGTATCACCATCTCCCTTGTCACCGACCCCGAACTGCTCGACGAACAGATTGTGGCAGAACTCAACGAACTGATTGCTGAGAATCCTGGCAAGACCAAGTTGTTTTTCCAGTTGCGCGATTCCTTAGGTAAGAACCATGTGTTGCTGCGATCTCCCAACAGAGGGGTCGATGTGCGTCACGCCCTGATCGACTACATCGAGAGTCATCCCAATGTAATGGATTATAAAATCAATTAAACATTAATATTCACCTATTAAAAGCAAATCATTATGGAAGTAACAGTTTCAAGTGAGAATTTCGAGAGCCTGAAGAATGGCAATTTGCCGTTAGTGGTTGATTTCTGGGCTACCTGGTGCGGACCATGCCGTATGGTCAGTCCTATCATTTCGAAGTTGGCAGAGAGGTACGATGGCAAGATCGTCGTTGGCAAGTGCGACGTTGAGGAAAACGAAGAGCTGGCCACTGCGTTTGGCATTCGTAATATCCCTACCATCCTCTTCTTCAAGGGTGGCGAGATTGTCGAGAAGATAGTCGGCGCTCAGAGCGAGGGTAAGTTAGACGAAAAGTTCCAGTCACTCCTGTAAGCAATGGCAAGCCTCGAAGAAGAACTCCGTCTCGACGAGGAGGAGAACAGAAGGGAACTGGCGTTCATCCGTGAGCGGATACCCTTTGATGCGAAGAAGCATTACAGCAATGAGACCATCCTGTATATGATGGACTTGATAGTAGACTACTACTATACGAGTGGCATTCTGGAGAGCGATGATGATGAGGTCGACATCGACCTTGAGGCCGTGACCGACTATGTCTGCAAGAGGGCCAAGGAAGAGGGTGTCAACAACTTCGATCCGGAATATGTGCTCTTCGTTGTACAGGCCGACCTCGATTTTCAGGAGCAGAACCTGTGATTATTTTGACAACGGATTATACGGATTGAACGGATTTTTTAGCTACTGATAATCAGTATTGTTTAATCCGTGAAATCCGTGTAATCTGTTGTTTGCAATTATTCGTTGTTTTTAGAAGCTGACGGTTCGTGAGCCGTCGGCATTCTCGGTGATGCTCACTTTCACGGCATCTTCTGGCAGAACCTCTTCTATCAGCTCCGGCCATTCTATCAGGCAGAGGGCGCCTGAGTAGAAATAGTCTTCAAAGCCCATGTCGTAGACCTCCTCCAACTTCTTGATGCGATAGAAGTCGAAGTGGAAGATGCTATCAGACGTGAGAGAATACTCGTTGACGATGGCGAAGGTGGGTGAGGTGATGACATCGTTCACGCCCAGCTCCTCACAGATGGCCTTGATGAATGTGGTCTTGCCGGCTCCCATCTTACCGTAGAAGGCAAACACGGTATGGTCGCCGATATGCTCGACAAACACCTTTGCAGCCTCATTTATATGCTCTAAATCCTGTATCTTAATTTCCATAACCATTCACTTTTCACTATTCACTATCTCTTCTTTCCCGTCATGATGATGAGCGGTATGATCATCTCCTCCATTGAGATACCCCCGTGCTGGAAAGTGTCGCGATAGTAGCTCACGTAGTAGTTGTAATTGTTGGGATAGGCCAGGAAGGAGTCGCCTGTGGCAAAAACGTAACTCGTAGAGAGGTTGGGTGCCGGCAACTGTGCCTTCTGGGGTTCGCGGATGGTGAAGAGGTTCTTGTCATCGTAGCTCAGGTTCTTGCCCAACTTATAGCGCAGGTTGGTATTGGTGTTTCTGTCGCCAACGATCTTTATGGGTTGCGTACAGCGGATACTGCCGTGGTCGGTGGTCACAATCACCTTGCAGCCCTCCTGTGCCAGATGGCGGAAGAAATCGGCTATCACCGAGTGGCGGAACCATGAGAGGGTGATCGACCGGTAGGCACTCTCATTATTAGCCAGTTCGCGGACCATCTTTGATTCCGTGCGGGCGTGACTCAGCATGTCGATGAAGTTGAATACCACCACGTTCAGGTCGTTCTTCCCGAGATTCGCCATCTGCATCATCAGTTTGTCGGCATCAATAGAGTTGTTCACCTTGTGATACGAAAACGTGTTCTTCTTGCGATAGCGGTCCAGCTGGGTCTGGATGAGTGGCGCCTCGTTCAGGTTCTTGCCTTCCTCCTCATCTTCGTCAACCCAGAGGTCGGGGAACATCTGGGCGATTTTGTTTGGCATGAGACCCGAGAAGATGGCGTTGCGGGCATATTGTGTGGCGGTAGGCAGGATGCTGAAATAGAGGTCTTCCTCAATGTCAAACTGCTTGTTGAGCTCTGGAGCCAACATGCGCCACTGGTCGTAGCGGAAGTTGTCGAGTACCACCAGATACACCTTCTCGCCTTCGTTGAGCAGGGGGAATACCTTGGTCTTGAACACCTCGGGTGAGAGTATCGGACGGTCACCGGTGGCGGTGGTGGGGCTAAGCTGGGCCACCCAGTCCAGATAGTTCTTTTTGATGAACTTCGCAAAGCCCAGGTTCGCCTCCTCTTTCTGCATGCGGAGCATATCCGTCATGTTGCTGTCTGTCGAGCTTAGTTCCAGTTCCCAGTGTACGAGTCTCTTATATACCTCCACCCAGTCCTGCCAGGTCCTGCAGTCCATGATCTGCATGGCAATCTGCTGGAACTGCTGCTGGTATTGCGTCTGTGTCACCTCCGTCTCGATTTCCTCACGGTGGATGTTCTTCTTCAGCGTCAGCAGTATCTGATTTGGATTCACGGGCTTGATCAGGTAGTCGGCAATCTTCTGTCCGATGGCCTGATTCATAATATCCTCCTCCTCACTCTTGGTCACCATCACTACAGGCAGGGTGGGGTGCATCTCCTTGATGCGCTGCAAAGTCTCCAGGCCGCTGAGGCCAGGCATCTGCTCGTCGAGCAATACCAGGTCGAAATGCCGTTCACGACAGAGGTCGATGGCGTCGGTGCCGTTGCTCACCGTCACCACGTCATAACCCTTACTTTCCAAGAACAGCCGTTGCGCCTTCAACTGCTCTATCTCATCGTCTACCCACAATAAATATCCGTTTATCATATTTATCTCTATTTTTACCAGAAGTCTTCGTCGAAATCGAAGTCCTTGGTCTTTTTCTGTTTCTTCTTATTTGTCTGCTGAGGACTGTCCTCATCCTCGTCATCTTCATCATCTTCATCCTCCGACGAAGCCTTCTTCTCCAGCGGGATGTCCTCAGGATCTAAGAACTCCACATCTTCCGGACGGATGAGCAGCTTGTCGGTGCTCGTCTTCATCGGCACGAAGATGTCTTCATAGAACTTCTCATAGTCGTCGTAGCTGAACTGCACACCCAGCAGCGGCAGGTTCACCTCGCTGATGATGAGGCTGTGACAGGGGGTGAGCTTCTCGGCCATCGCCTCGTTGGCATACAGCTGACGGGCATATTGCAGGGCCTCGTCATAGCTCTGGAATCCCCTGATGAGCATTCGCTGCAGACCATTGTCCTCGTCGGTGGTAATCTCGAAGTTACGCACCAGGAAGTTCGTGAAGTTATAGCGTGCTATCTCGAAGAGCAGTTGGTTCTGGTCTACGCTGTCAGGCTCATAGGTGAGGATGAAGATGAAACGCTGGTTGGGGTCGGCACTGAGGGTATCCGCTTTTGTGGAGTCGGCGGTGAGGGTGATGTCACGGCGCGACCAAACATCACCGATGTCGAACTTTCCACCATGCAGCCTGCGACCCTCCTGTACTCCCTTCACAATCATACCTGCCAACTCGGCCACCTCGCTTTGGGGATGCTTCTCAACCACCTCCTTCAACTGCTCCAGACAGCCGTTGGCATCACCGTTGTTCAATCGGCTCAGACCGTCGATGAAGATGAACTTCGAACGGTGTTCACCCATCGGGAAGCGGTCGGCAGAGATGCGGGCATTGCCTGCCACTTCTTCAAACTTGTCATTCTTGAAGGCGGCATAGGTCGCTGCATAGAGCGAGTCCTCGATATGGGTGCCGAAGCGGGCATTGTCGGCAAAATAGGGGTCGGAGAGCAGGGTGGTCCACTCGCTCTCAGGGTGTTCGGCCTTCAGGTGACTCAGACAGGCTTCGGCCGTGTCATGCCGGCCTAAACGCGAGTAGAGCAGGAAGAGGTGATACCACGCATCGTCAAGTTGCTCGTAGTCGGGATAGTCCTTCGTCAGGCGCAGCAGTTGCTTCTCGCTGAGTTTCAGGTTGTCGAGCCTGTCTTTGAAGATGATGCCCGATTGCAGCAGGGCATCCTTGATGATATTGTGGCTTGCGGCTTTCTGTTCGTCGGTGAAAGGAATCTGTGCCAGGTAATACTCGCGGTTATGGGGATCGTTGGCGAGGGTGTCTGTAGGCGCTTCGGCCTGTATGCTGTCGCCGGCGAGGGCACCCTCTGCAGCAAGGGAGTCTGCGAACTCCGGGTTCTCAGAATTTCCTGTATTATCCGGATTCTCCGAATCTTCTGATTCCTCAGAGTTTTCCGAATTTTCTGAGTTCTCTGAGTTTTCCGAGTTCTCCGAGCTTTCTGTTGATTCGGTATTCGCCCAACTCACCACCGTCTGATTCAGTCGCTGCCAGTTATCGGCATTCTCTCGCCGTCCCCATTGGCGCTGGAAGGCGGTCTTTCCTTGGTTTACAGCGGTGGGATTATAGAAATACCATTGCCCTCCGGTCTGTCCAAGGGGGGTAGGAGGCATATTCGCCTGGTCGCCCCCCGGCTGTCCCATGGCCTGGTTCTGTTGCAACTGACGACGCTCTACCTCGGCTATCTCCGCTGCCTCACGGGCCTCCTTTTCCTTGCGCTCCAGTTCCTTGATCACACGGTCGATGGCCTCCAGACGTTCGGCTTCTGGCAAATCGGCCAGTACCAGCAGCGAATCCTGCAGGTGGATGGCGTCGGTATGGGGCACGAGGGCGTCGAGCACCTTCGAGCGCTCCGACAGTTCCTCATAGTCCTTGCGGTCTTTATCCAACAGTCCGATGGCCTCGCCATAGCAGCGCTGGGCATCATTGTATTTTTCCAACTGCCAGTACAGGTTGCCCAAGGTCAGCAGCAGCACACCCTTCTCGATACCGCTGCGGGTAGCCTTCTCATTGCCTTTCTCATAGGCCTCGATGGCTTTCAGCGTGTCCTTCTGCATCATGTGGATATTGCCCATGGCGTAATACACCTGGTCGAGATAGTCCTTGTTGTTGTCGTTCGAGGCCATGCGCTTCAGCCTGCTGATCATCGCCTTGGCATTGCCCTTGGCCATCACCTCCGTCTGGGCGATGCGGGCATTGAATTCGAGTTCGTATGAGGGGTGACAGCCGATGGCCTTTCCGAAGGCGCGTTCTGCCTCGGCACGGTTGCCCAGCTCTTGTTGTATCTGTCCCATCAAGAACCACTCGCGGGCCTTCTGCTGGTGCCGGCGCTCATGCTTGATCACCTTGCGCAGGTAGGGCACAGCCTTCTCGTAGTCCTTCGAGCGGATATAGTAGTCGGCATAGGTGTAGTCCCAGTCTTTCACGGCACGGAAGTGCATCGAGTCGCGGCTCATATTGCGGATCACGTCTTCGGCATCGTAGAGCCAGTCGAGTTCAACATAGCATTTTGCGAGCCAGGCTCTGGCCATACCGCTCTGCATGGGCTGTGTCTGGTAGAGGCGCGTCATATAACTGAAGGTGGCGGCAGCCTCGTCGAACTCGCCTTTCTGGAACTGCGACTTTCCCAGCAGCATCCACGCTTTCCACAGGAAGGGGTTGTATTCCTTGCGCCCCAGCCACTCCTTGTCCTTTTCGGTCTTCTTCCTGCCGCCTTTCCACTCCGGCTTGGCCTTGATGCTGTGGCGGCGGATATCCTTCTCGGCCTTCTCGATGGCACGATCGTATTGACCACTGCCCAAAGAGCGGCTCTGTTTGTTGCCCACCATGTAGAGGGGAATCTGTTCGGTGAAGTTGTCACGGTTGCCCTTCTCCTTCTCCAGGTTACCGTCGATGAAGGCCACCTTGCCATTATAATAGATGTTGTAGCGGGCGTTGAGCGAGTGCCACCAGCGGGTGCCTGCCGTGTTTTTCTGCGTAGAACAGCCTCCCATCGTCAACATGACGACGGCGGCGACTGTCAAGATATAGGCAAATTTGCGCATCCTTTTATTAAACCTCTAAAGAGGTTGTTTTATTGTGTGATGCAGCGTCTTTTTGTCGTTTTTCCTCTAAAAGGCAGTGAATTTTGCAGTCTCCCTCCTTGGCAACGCTGCAAGAACTGCAGTCATGGCCTGTCTCGATGGTGTCGCTACCCTTGTCGAAATAGTTGGCAATCCAGGCGAAAATACCCAGACCGACAATCATCCCGATACACACCAACGCAAATGTCATAGCGGTAGCAAATTATTCACTATTCACTTTTCACTATTACCTCAAATCCCGCCTCTTGCAGGCTCTTCCAGAAATGGGGGTAGGATTTGGTCACCACCTGCGGGTTGTTGATAATCAGACTGCCCGACTTCATGGCGAAGGGTGCGAACGAGAGGGCCATGCGGTGGTCGTTGTAGGTGTCGATGCCTTCTTCCATCGAGGGCTCGCAGCGCTCTCCGTCCCAGAAGAGTTCGCTGTCGTTGCGGTCGTGGAGCACATAGCCCAGCTTCCGCATCTCACGCTTCATGGCCTCGATGCGGTCGGTCTCCTTGATCTTCAGCGTGGCCAGGCCCTTGAAGTTAAAGGGGATGCCGAGGGCGGCACAGGTCACGATCACCGTCTGTGCCAGGTCGGGTGAGTTCACGAAGTCGTATTCCAGCTTGGGCACGCAACGGCCGTTACACTTCAGCGTCACGTTCTGCGGCTTGCCCGAGGTCTTCGACTGGAAGACGGTCTTCACGCCCAGCAGACTGAAGATATACCTTACCACGGAGTCACCCTGCTTCGAGCCGTCCGTCAGTCCGTTGAGTATCACCTGTGCCTCGCGGTCGCTGCTCAGGGCCAATATCTCATACCAGTAGCTGGCGCCGCTCCAATCGTTCTCAATCACGTAGTCGCCGTTCACGTAGGGCTTGGGCTTCACGGTGATGGTGTCGTTGGCGGTCCATTCGGCATTGGCGCCAAATTCGCGCATCATCCATAATGTCAGGTCGATGTAAGGCCGTGAGATGATGTCGCCCGTCAGTTTCACTTCAAGGCCTTTCTTCAGCACGGGACCTATCATGAGCAGGGCTGAGATATACTGCGAACTCACGCTGCCCTCAATCTCCAGCTCGCCGCCCTCGATGGTCTGGCCGGTGATGCGGAGTGGGGGATAGCCCTCTGTACCCTCGTAGGTGATGTCGGCGCCTAATTTGCGCAGGGCATCTACCAGGATGCCGATCGGGCGCTCTTTCATGCGGGCCGTGCCCGTGAGCACGTGCGTACCTTGCATCACACTCAGATAGGCCGTCATAAAGCGCATGGCCGTGCCAGCCGCCTTGATGTTGATCTCCTCAGGCATATCGCGCAGGGCATCGAGTATCACCTGTGTGTCGTCGCAGTCGGAGAGGTTCTGGGGCATCTGCTGCCCGCCGCTGAGCGCATAGATGATCAGGGCACGGTTTGAGATGCTCTTCGAGGCTGGCAGGCTCACCACAGCTTTCTGCAGTTGAGGAGCCTTGATAAGATATTGTGTCATTTTTTTGATGTAGTCTTGATTTCGGGGTGCAAAGGTATACATTTTTATCGGTATAAGCAAATCTGACATTAAAAAAACACTTAAAAATCGAAAAAAGTGGCCGGAAAATTTGGTCAAACGGAAAATTGTGTGTACTTTTGCACCCGCATTTCCGACTTAGGTCAGATGCTAAGCTTATTTTGTGGATCGGGATTTAGCGCAGTTGGTAGCGCACACGTCTGGGGGGCGCGAGGTCGCTGGTTCGAGTCCAGTAATCCCGACCAAGGTCAAAAGCCTGAGAATCAGTAGATTTTCGGGCTTTTTTCTTTTATTTTGACGCTGCAAACATTAGAGCGATTTCTGAGACTTCCAAACTTTTTTGCCCAGAAAATTGGAAATATCCGTTTTTATTCCTAAATTTGCAGCCGAAACAAAAGATTAATATGATGACAAGGACATTAAACATATCGCTCAATGTTCCTGAATTCTATGGTATTGAGGAATTGACTCGCCAATTGACAAAATATGACAGTTATGAAGCAAATAGTATTGAATGAATGGAGAAGGTGCTGCCTCTTGGCGGCTTTGGTTATAATGGCGGCATGCCATGTGAAGGCGCAGAAAAACGGTCTGCCCCTCATCACCATCAAGGCGGAAACCGAATTGAACGCTACGAAGAAGGTGACCGCCCACATGCAGATGGAGGGCTACGACGGGGCTATCGGCATCAAGCTGCGTGGCAACAGCTCGCTCAGTTTCAATCAGAAGAAATACACTTTTGAGACACGCGACGCAGACGGCAAGGAGCAGGACGTGTCGCTGCTGGGGATGCCGGCTCACTGCGACTGGGTGCTGCTGGCGCCTTACAACGACGTGTCGATGGTGCGCGATCCGCTGGCCTTCCAGCTCTGGCGCGAGATGGGGCACTGGGGTCCGCGTACCAGGATGGTGGAACTGGTGCTGAATGGTAACTACCGCGGCATCTACATCCTCTGCGAAGCCATCAAGCGGGGCGCAGAGCGCGTTGACGTCAACAAGCTCAAGAAGTCGGACGTGAATGGTCGCGACGTTACGGGCGGCTATATCCTCCGCATCGATACCTCCAACGATGATGATGCCACCTTCCCGTCGAAGGTTCCTGGCGTTGGCCAGGGCATCATGACCAGCCAGATCACCTGGTCGTGTATCTATCCCAAGAAAAAGAATCTCCAGCCGGAGCAGATGACCTATATTCAGAACTATGTCGACACGATGGAGGCTGTGATTCAGAGCGACGACTTTGCCGATCCGCAGAAGGGCTATGCACGCTACATCGATGTGCCCTCGTTCGTGGACTATTTCATCCATAGCGAGCTGAGCCTGAATGCCGACGGCTATAAGCGGAGTGCCTATTTCTACAAGGAGAAGCAGCAGGAAGACGGCACGGGCGGGAAGATGCATGCCGGCCCCGTGTGGGACTATAACCTCGCCTACGGCAACAACAGCTTCTGTAATGCCAATCAGTTTGAAGACTGGTGCTACGAAGGCTGCAACACGCAGCCAACGCCTGCTTTCTGGCAGCGCCTGTTACAGGATCCTGCCTTTAGGAAAGCCGTGAAGACGCGCTATCAGGCGCTCCGCAAGACTGTGCTCAGCACCAAGCATCTCTATGAGATTATCGACAACCAGGCTAAGCTGTTGCAAAAGGCCAAGGATTATCATTTCGCGACTTATCCCGAACTGTTGGTCGACCAGAATAAGCAAGAGGCAGACAGACCGCAGCAGATGAACGGGCGGCAACCTGCAATGGGTGGCTTCGGCGGTGGCGGCTTCGGGATGTTCGCAGGTCGCAACTTCAATTTCGACCCGCTCGCCATGTTTACCGCCTATCGCGTGAGCAGCTACGAGGAGGAGATTACCATTCTGAAGCAGTGGTTTGCCGACCGTCTGGCTTTCCTCGACAAGAACATCGACCGTTTCGACATCGATTGGGAGCCTCGCATTCAGGAACTCCGAGACATCCAGATGCAGTTTGGCAACGGCTTCCCCTTTGGCGGAGGCGGACCTAACCCATTCGGAGGTGGCGGTCCTGGTCCCTTTGGTGGCGGCAGACCAGCCCCGTTCCCCAGTGGTGGAGGCGGTGGCGCACCCTTCCCTGGCGGTGGTGTTCCCTTCCCGTTTGGCGGGGGCGGGTTCTAACGCTATTTCTTGTGTTTTTGATTGAATTCGTCGAGCTGCTTGAAGCAGTGGCGGTTGATGATCTCCTCTAAGCGGCGGTCGTAGTTGTGGTGGAGGCAGGGTTTGTCGCCACCGAATTCCAGCAGTTCACCATTTTCCTGTGTATAGGGATGCCAGTCGGGCAGTCCGGCGCAATTGGGATTGCCGTCGTGTGCGAATTTGGCCCAAACGTTGCTCAGGGTTTCAGCCCAGCGCTTGTTGCTGTTGATGCAAGTCTCAGAGAGCTGGTTCGTATAGTGGTGGAGCACGTCGAAGCAGTACTTCAGTTCGGAACCGTGAGCAGAGCCCTTATAGCCGCGATTGTCTGATTCTCCGACGGTGTACATATAGACATAGGTGTCGGCCTTGCGCTTGCCACCAATGGCATCAGAGGTGATGATGGTCTTGGGACGGAAGAGCCAGTCGATGCACAGCAGGTCCTGTGGCAGACGGTCGAGGGTATGAGAGGGATAGGATTCCATGAAGGAACTGATGTAGGCATCGGTCTCGTCGCCGAAGGTGCGCTGCAGTTCGTTACGGGCCTGTTTAAATGAAATTTTCTGACCATAGCGTGAACGCTGCAGCTCGTTGAAGGTGGTGCCGATCATGAGGGGGATTTCGTCGCTGATGCTGGCGAAGGCGGGTTGGAAGGGCTGTTGCAACAATACCTCACCATCGGGGGTAGGACCGAAACCCCACATCATTGGGGTGCCAGGCCGGCGGGTGCCGATGCTGGCTGCCATCGCGCGCTGACCAGCGGCGTAGAGGTCTTTATAGGATACATTCTTGATCTTGTCGACGTTCTTTTTGTCGATGCCCAGTTCCTTGAGTACGGCCTCGCCCAGTTCCTCGGTCATGGCCTTGGTGTTGACATTGAGGATGGTGCCGCTCATGATGATGGCCTTGTGGAAGAGGCCCTTGGCCTTGGGCATGCACATCAGCGTGCCTACCTTACCGCCACCGCCTGATTCGCCAAAAATCGTGACATTATTGGGGTCTCCGCCGAACTTGGCGATATTGTCGCGCACCCATTCGAGGGCCTGTACGGCATCGAGCATCCCCACATTGCTTGAGTACTTGTATTTCTTGCCACAGGTGGAGAGGTCGAGGAAACCGAGGATGTTCAGACGGTGGTTGATGCTCACCACGACGACATCCTTCTTGGCCAAACACATGCCTGGATCCCATTCAGAGGTGCCGCTGTCGAAGCCGCCGCCATGGAGCCAGAACATCACAGGCTTGCGGGCGTTGAGGTCGGTGGTCCACACGTTGAGCACGCAGCAGTTCTCCGACATCTGCTCTTCGGTCATTGGGCGGTTCTGCTGCTGCATGGTCATCGGACCCCATTTGTCGCACTTGCGCACGCCCTTCCATTTCTTCACGGGCTGTGGGGGCATGAAACGCTCCACCTTGGCATAGGGAATGCCCAGCCAGGCCATGGTGCCCTCCTGCATGATGCCGCTCACGAGGCCGGAGGTGGTGTTGATGACGGCTTTGTTTTCTTCCTGCGCCGATGCCGTTGTCAAGGTCATCAGCAGGGTGATGAGAATCAGACTTAGTTTCTTCATTGATGTTGGGTTTTAGGGGGATTAAGGATAGACGGTAATTGTGCCGCCGTCGCTTTGGCAGTATTTGCGGAGCAGGTCGCGGATGAATTCGGCATTGGCTACGACACGCTCGCGGTTGCCGTCGTAGCCGTTGATGAGTACCACCAGATGGGTGGTGGCGAGGGTCATCTTCGTGCGCTCGTGGTCGCTGGTAGGAGTGCCTACGCCGCCCTCGGAATCGCGGTAGACGGGCAGCCCTGCAATGTTCAGGGGTCCGCGCCCGATGCCCTCGTAGGGCTCTCCCTCGCGCCCGATGCCTAAGGTGAGGGTGTCGCCCACGAACTTGTCGGCATCGAAGCCGCCGATGCTGTAGCCGAAGGCGATGGAGGCGAGGTTCACCAAATCGACGAGGGTGTCGATCTGATAGAGTTCCTTACCCTGCAGCATGCGCCGGATGAGCTGTTCGCTGGCGGGGCGGTAGCGCGAGGGGTCCTTGCCACATGCCTTGTAGACACGACGGGTGGCGGCGATGCCCGGCAGCTCCTTGAGTGTCTCGGTGGAGAGCTCCTTACGCAGACGGTCTTCGAGGGCATGAATCTCCTGCCACAGCTCTGCGCTGTAGGAGGTATTGACCACACGAGCGTCAACCGCGGCTCCAACGAAGCCTGGGCAGACGCTCGCGATCTCTTGCGAAACGATGATGTTCATGGGTAAAGTAACTGGGACTTTACTGATCGGGATCGCCCTGATAGTGGTAGGGCTTCACATCGGGATTCTTGCCCAGGTCGTGGGTGTTGATGGTTCCTGTGCGGATGACGCCATCCTTATAGTTCTTCTGCATGGGTCCCACGTTGAGCAGGAGATCCTTGTAGATGACGGTGGGATAGACGATGCCAAACATGCCGATGCCCACGCGCACACCTGCGGGATGGATGTTGTTGACGATATAGGCCGAACGGAAGAAGGAGTGGTTGTAAATCTCCAGACGGTTGTTCTTCTTCAGCGACACAAGCAGTTCCCTGTTGATCTTGGCGGTGTCGGCCCTGCTGAAGATGCTGTTCAAATTGTTAACCTGGTCGTCGATGTCATCGCCCTGGATGCTGTCATTGGCCTCGATGCATTGTAAGATGTTGTCGACCATCTCCATTTCCATTTCCTCCTGGGTGGGTTTGGTCATCATTGCCACGATGAAGAGGATAATCAGGATACCGCCGAGAATGACGAGCTTGCCAAGGCAGCTGTGGTAGAACGCCTGGAATGGCGATTCATTTTTCTTGAAACCTCCTGTACTTGTCTGGTCCATAATTGTTGATTGTTTTTAAATTTTACTGTTGTGGATTAAATTCATAAATTCCTGGCGGGTCTTGGCCTGGTTGAAGGCCCCGCAGAAGTCGCTGGTGGTGGTGATGCTGTTCTGCTTCTCCACCCCCCGCATCTGCATGCACATGTGACGGGCCTCGACCACCACCATCACGCCTAAGGGCTTGAGGGTCTGCTGGATGCACTCCTTGATCTGGAGTGTCATGCGCTCCTGCACCTGCAGACGGTGGCTGTAGATATCGACCACACGGGCGATTTTCGAAAGTCCCGTGATGTAGCCGTTGGGGATATAGGCCACATGCACCTTGCCGTAGAAGGGTATCATGTGGTGCTCGCAAAGCGAGAAGAAATCGATGTCCTTGACGATGACCATCTGGGAGTAGTCTTCCTTGAAGAGGGCCTGTCGTAACACTTCGTGGGCATCCATCTGGTAGCCGCGGGTGAGCACCTGCATGGCCTTGGCCACGCGCATAGGCGTCTTTTCAAGACCCTCGCGATCGGGGTCTTCTCCCAGCAGGGTGAGGATTTCACGGTAGTGCTGGGCCAGTTGCTCTAATCCTTCGCGGTATTCTGTTTCCGGATTCATGGATTGCTTGATGGGGTTTGGTCTGCGGGGAGATACGGCACGGTAATCTTTCCCTTGACGATGATGGCTGACTTGTAACCCAGTTTCTTGACGGCATTGAGTATCTGATGGGCTTCCTCATAGGTGCGGTAGTTGCCCATGCGGCAGATCCACCGTGGAGAGTAGAAGTGTACATATACCGGTTCACCAGGGAAGAGGGCGTTGATCTCGCGGCCTGTCTTCTCAGCCTTGATACGGGCATCGCGGGAGTTGCCGCCTGCGTAGACCTGTACACGATAGCCGTTCACCTTATAACCTTTCAGCACCTTTTTACGGGGTTCGTCGGTGTAGGTGGTGTCGATAGTCGTTTCTGACTGGGTTGTGATCTGTGGACGCTCCGGCTTCTGGGACTTTTCTTTTTCCCCGGCCTGCTTTTGGGTGTCGGGAGACTTCTGAGTGGTCGGAGTTGTCGGAGTAGTCTGAGTTTTCTGAGTACTCTGAGAACTCTGAGTTATTACATCTTGTGGGCCGTTGACGAGGTCGTCGATCTCCTTCGACTGTGTCACGGTCACTTTTCCTTCACCGGCATTGCTCTTCTGGAGCCTTTGGGTGAAAGTCTGTGCGTTGGCTGCGGCGCAGCCAACACACAGCGTTGCTATGATAACGAGGCGTTTCACTTCTTCCAGGCGTCAATGATACCCTTGAAGTCGGCAGCCTTCAGCGAAGCGCCACCAATCAGACCACCATCGATGTCGGGCTTAGCGAACAGCTCAGGAGCATTCGAAGCCTTGCAAGAACCACCATAGAGGATAGTGGTATCATCGGCAACAGCCTGACCATACTTCTCAGCAATAATGCTGCGGATATAAGCGTGGATTTCCTCTGCCTGCTCAGCAGTAGCGGTCAGACCAGTACCAATAGCCCAGATGGGCTCGTAGGCGATGACGATCTTACGGAAATCCTCCTCAGACAGATTGAAGACGCTGCCCTCGAGCTCGGCCTTAACAACCTCGTTCTGCTTGCCAGCCTCACGCTCTTCCTTGCTCTCGCCGATGCAGAAGATTACCTTCAGATCGTTCTTCTGAGCCAGGATTACCTTCTCCTTCAGGATTTCGGGAGTCTCCTTATAGTACTCACGACGCTCGGAGTGGCCGAGGATGACGTACTGTGCACCTGTCGACTTCACCATCTCAGCGCTCACCTCACCGGTGAAGGCGCCCTTCTCCTTGTCGGCGCAGTTCTCAGCACCCAGACCGATAATGTCCTGATCGAGGAACTGGGCGATGCTTGCCAGGTGGATAAACGGTGTGCAGATGACGACGCCACAATTGGGTTTGTCAGCTTTCAGTGTCTCATTGAGCTCCTTCGCAAGAGCAATGCCGTCCTGGAGATTCATGTTCATTTTCCAGTTACCGGCTACAATTTTCTTTCTCATAACTTTTTTACTTTCTTTATTTAAAGGGTTTAACTTTTCGCTTTTTACTTTTTTTTTCCTCAGCCATTGCGTCCAGGCCCAAAGGCGATCAGCGATGGTGAGCAGCATGAGGGGCAGCACAAACCACAAGAGCAGCTTGGCAATCTTGCCTGGCACGCTGTCGATAGGCATCTTGCCTAACTCGCTGTCCTCCAGCTTCTTTGTAAACTGCTGCTCCTTAGGCAGACGGTTGTGGCTCCACTTACGGATAACGGTGCCTTGGCGCAGGAGCATCAGTCCGGGATTGCTGCGGATCATGGTCTTCAGCGTTATCTCGTCGGTAGTGCAGAAGGGATACTCTGCCCCAGTCATGTCGCGCCAACGGTTTCTGGCCCGATCGGTACTGGCTGTGAGGCAATAGAAGGGATAGCCATTCTCCTGACAGTATTCATACACCATGTTGATGCGGTCGAAATAGCTGTCGTTGGCATATTCCAGATGCGGGGATACGAGCAGGAAGGTGTAGCCCTCCTTTTCGAGTACCTCGCTGGTGATGTCGCCTTCCTCCGACTCGATGGTGAAGTCGTGGATGGGTGGGACATAACCCTCGGCTGTCTGGATGGTCTTCGAGTCGATGAAGGTCCAGGTGGAGTCGGGGTAGTTGTCCACAGTGAACTCCTGCCTCTGACCGTCCTTCTCCATGATGAAGGTGGTCTCGAACTGTGGCTGCGGGGCTCCCTCCGGTATTTCCATACCCTCTTGGATGTTAGCTCCCACGTGATAGGGGCGGAAGTCGAACATGGGCAGGTCATAGAGACAATAGCCTGCGATGAACAGGATGAACAGGGTCGCGTAGTTGAGCACAATCCACTGGTTGCTGCGACTGATCATACGTGCCATATCGAGTGGTCGCCAGCAGATGATAGCAGCAGCGATGAGTAGCACCACATTTTTCCAGAACGTCTGCCAGTTGGTGAGCACCAGGGCATCGCCGAAGCATCCGCAGTCGCTGACTGGGTCGTCGATGGCGAGCCAAAGCGTGATAAGTGTCATAACAATCATCACACAGAGGGTGATCCTTGATATCAGTCGTCGCCGGATGGCGAAGAGCAGACAGATGCCGATGACAAACTCCGCTGCCGACAGCAATACTGAGGCAGAGAGCGTTACGAAATCGGGCACCAGATCGCCCAGATGCAGGGCGCCGAGGTAGTCATTGATCTTGTACTGTGTGCCCAACGGGTCTACCGCCTTGACGAATCCCGACAGGATGAATGTCAGGGCGAGCAGCAATCGGGCGATATTGACAAGAATCTTCCTCATGCCAGTTTTATCATTCCAAAGACCGCGTAGTTGATGATATCCATATAGTTGGCGTCGATACCCTCAGAAACGAGCGTGTCGCCTCCAAGGTTCTCGATCTCCTTGATACGTTCTATCTTTGTAAGGATGAAGTCGGTATACGAGCTGACGCGCATCGAGCGCCAGGCTTCGTCGTAATCATGGTTCTTGCGCTTCATGAGTTCCAGGGCCTCGTGGGCATACTGGTCATAGAGGCGCATGGCCTCGTCGTTGGTGATGTCGACAATGTCGGCAAAACCCTTATAGAGCTGGATAAGCCCCACGATACCGTAGTTGATGAGTGCGATGAACTCCGGACGGATGCCTTCGCCCACCATCGACTCCTTCTTGATTTCCAGCGAACGGATACGTTTAGCCTTGATGAAGAGCTGGTCGGTGAGGGCAGTAGGACGCAGAATACGCCACGAGGCCTTATAGTCGTGGAGCTTCTTCTCAAACAGGGCGCGGCATTCAGCGATGGCCTGTTCAAACTCTTGGTTCGTCTTCTCAAATCGGTCCATGGTTACTTCGTCTCCTTCTGTTTCTTGTGAATATAACGGATTTTGGCACCGAGCACTTCATACTGTGTACGCAGCGAGTCACGCTTCATACGGGTGAGCGTGAGCATCGTCAGTTCCTCGGGCGTGGCACGCAGCGCCGCTTTGTCACGCTCCACCTTCTCCTGCTGGTAGGCATAGTCGTGATTCACGGCCTGCAATAGACTATCAGTCAGGAGCAATTCCTCCTGGGCCTTCTTCAACTCGATGTCCTGATAGAGTTTGAGGGCCTTCTTGCGGGTGTCAATGGCGTTAGGGAATACTTTGCGCAGGCTGTCGATCACCGTCAAAGCCTCGTTGTATCGCCCTTGCTCATAGCAGGTACCTGCTTTTTCAAGCATTTCCTCTGCCTGTTTCTGGATTGCATTCTCCCCACAAGACACGAGTAACAGGGTGCTCATCACGCTCAAAACCAGTCTTCTAATTGCCATATTTCTCGTATTTCGGTGCAAAATTACAAAATTATTATTAATTATTCATTATGAATTATGAATTATTTTGTATCTTTGCAGCAAATTTGTGAAAAAGAACTAATGAAATTATATACTGACGAAGAGTTAGCAACCATTTTAGACCAGGAGTTGTTCCATCAGATTAGCGAGGCGGCCGACCGTCTCGGAGTGGAATGTTATGTGGTGGGAGGCTATGTGCGTGATATTTTTCTCGAACGCCCTTCCAACGACATCGATGTAGTGGTGGTGGGCAGCGGTATTAAGGTCGCGGAGGAACTGAAACGCCAGTTAGGCCGAAGGGCGTATTTGAGCGTATTTAAGAACTTCGGGACAGCACAGGTGAAAATCAGAGGTAAGAAAGGAAAGACTACGGGTAAGGAAGCTTTGCCCGGGAATGAGGCAGATAAAAATAATGAAATAGAAGTCGAGTTTGTGGGAGCCAGAAAGGAGAGCTATAGCCACGACTCGCGTAAGCCCATCGTTGAAGATGGTACCTTGGAGGATGATCAAAACCGTCGCGACTTTACCATCAATGCGATGGCTATCTGCCTGAATAAGAATCGTTTCGGCGAACTCGTCGACCCCTTCAATGGTCTGGCGGATCTCGAGGATGGCATCATCGCTACACCCTTGGAGCCCGATATTACCTTTTCCGACGATCCCCTCCGTATGATGCGCTGTGTCCGTTTCGCCACACAACTGAACTTCCAGATTGAGGACGAGACTTTCGTGGCATTGGAACGTATGGCCGACAGAATCAAAATCGTCAGTGGTGAGCGCATTAAGGACGAACTGAATAAGATTATCCTCTCGCCTGTGCCTTCCAAAGGCTTTGTCGATTTGCAGCGTTGTGGTCTGCTGAACATCATCCTGCCTGAACTCGCAGCCCTCGATATAGTGGAGCAGAAAAACGGCAGAGCGCATAAAAACAATTTCTATCATACGCTCGAGGTTCTGGATAATGTGGCTTCGAAATCAGACAATTTATGGCTTAGGTGGGCAGCCATTCTGCACGATGTGGGCAAAACCAAGTCCAAACGTTGGGATCCCGCTGTCGGTTGGACCTTCCACAACCACAATATAATTGGTGCCAAGTTAGTGTCGCAGATATTCCGGAGGCTCATGCTACCCCTGGATATGAAGATGAAGTATGTGCAGAAACTCGTCGACCTCCACATGCGGCCTATCGCCATTGCCGATGATGTGGTGACGGATAGTGCTGTGCGCCGCCTTCTGAATGATGCAGGCGAGGATATCGACGACCTGATGACACTCTGCGAGGCCGACATCACCTCGAAGAACGAGGGCAGGAAGAAAATGTTCCTTGAAAACTTCCGTATGGTGCGTGAGAAACTCGCTGACCTGAAAGAGAAAGACTATGTGCGACTGCTACAGCCCGTGATCGACGGCAACGAGATTATGGAACTGTTCCATCTGAAACCCTCGCGTGAAGTGGGCGTGTTGAAACAATACCTGAAGGACGCCGTTCTCGACAACCGCGTCGAGAACGAACGCGAACCCCTCATGCAACTCCTCATGATAAAAGCCAAAGAAATGAAATTGATTTAAAATATTAATGAAGATAACTAAAAACGAAATATTAATAAAGAAACGAATTCAACTAATTCATTTTAATTTGAACCAAGATTTTTAATAATTTAATATAGAATTTGAATGAAGATAATTCGTGAATAGAATTAAATCCAATTAGGATAATTCGTTTCTAAAAGAGGAAAAAGGACATGAGAAAAATTCTGTTTTCAATTTTGGTCTGTTTGGCCTTAGGGAGTTGGGCTAATCCTGTTGACGAGTTGTTGGAGCGTATTGATAAGGGCGCTTCGGCAAAGTTTAAAACCGAGCTGGTAAAGAGCGAAAAGGACTTCTTTGAACTCGATCAAAAAGGCTCGAAGGTCGTGGTTCGTGGCAATACTTGGGTGAATATTGCCTCGGGCATCAACTGGTATCTGAAATACTATGCCGGCATTCACCTTTCTTGGAACCAGATGCAGGCAAAGCTTCCTGCAGTGCTCCCTGCCGTTAAGGCCAAAGAGCGTCATGAGACCGACCTCACTTTGCGCTATGACTTCAACTATTGCACCTTCTCTTACTCTATGGCCTTCTGGGATTGGGAGCGCTGGGAGCAGGAAATCGACTGGAGGGCCTTGCACGGTGTCAATCTGCCCCTCGCCATCGTTGGCGAAGAGTGTGTCTGGCGCAATATGCTTCTGAAGCTCGGTTATACTGAAGAGGAAGTCGGAAAGTTTATCGCTGGTCCGGCCTTTCTTGCCTGGTGGGAGATGAACAACCTCGAAGGGTGGGGTGGACCGCTGCCGCTTTCGTGGTACAGTCGTCAGGAGAAACTCCAGAAACAGATTCTTGCCCGCATGAAGCAATTGGGCATGCATCCTGTATTGCCTGGCTATAGTGGTATGGTGCCCCACGATGCCAAAGCGCGTCTTGGATTGAATGTCGCCGATGCGGGCCTTTGGAACGGTTTCCAGCGTCCTGCGAACCTCCTGCCCACAGACCCTCGCTTTGCCGAGATTGCCAAGCTCTATTTTGATGAACTGACCAAACTCTTCGGTAAGGCCGATTATTACTCGATGGACCCCTTCCACGAGAGCAACGATGATGCCTCTATCGATTATGCCAAAGCTGGTGAGGCGATGATGCAGGCCATGAAGCGAGTCAATCCCAAAGCCGTTTGGGTGATTCAGGGATGGACAGAGAATCCCCGTCCGCAGATGGTTGACGGTATGAAGGCGGGTGATTTGCTCGTGCTCGACCTCTTCAGCGAGTGCCGCCCTATGTTCGGTATCCCCAGCATTTGGAAGCGCCCCGAGGGCTACAAACAGCACCATTGGCTCTTCTGCCTCCTCGAGAACTTCGGTGCCAACGTTGGCTTGCATGGCCGTATGGATCAGTTGCTGGATAACTTTTATGGACCGAAGAACCAATGCAAGGGTATTGGTTTCACGATGGAGGGTTCGGAAAATAATCCCGTGATGTTCGAACTCATGAGCGAACTGCCTTGGCGACCTGAGAAATTCAAGAAGGAAGACTGGGTGCGCCAATATGTCAAAGCCCGCTATGGTGTCGACGACCCGCTGATTGAAAGGGCGTGGTTGCTGTTGGCGCGTACCATCTATAATTGTCCTGCGGGCAACAACCAGCAGGGTCCTCACGAGAGCATTTTCTGTGGACGACCTTCGCTGAACAACTTCCAGGCCTCCTCGTGGTCGAAGATGAAAAACTATTACGATCCTTATTCCACTTATGAGGCAGCGCTGATGATGAACAGTGTGGCTGAGAAGTATCGTGGCAACAATAATTTTGAGTATGATTTGGTTGATATCACCCGTCAGGCTTTAGCCGATCAGGCACGCCTGCAATATCAGCGAGCCATTGCCGATTACAAGGCCTTCGCTGTGAGAGAATTCGAGAGCGATTATCGCCGATTCCTCTTGATGCTGCTGATGCAGGATAAGTTGTTGGGCACCCGCTCTGAGTTCCGCTTGGGACATTGGACGCAAGCTGCCATCGCCTGTGGCGCTACCCCCGACGAACAGAAACTCTACGAATGGAATGCCCGTGTGCAGATTACCACCTGGGGTAATCGCTACTGTGCAGATACCGGAGGCCTGCGCGATTATGCCCATAAGGAGTGGCAGGGATTGCTGAAAGATTTTTACTATCCGCGCTGGGATGCTTATTTCAATGCCCTCGCTGATCAGATGAAGGCGCTGCAGAAGCCACAGCCCGATTTGCTCGGAGGAGGACCTAATGCCTCTAAGACAGCTGCAGAACTGTTCCAGATGGCTCTTCCTCAGGAAGTCACCCTCGACTATTACGCCATCGAGGAACCTTGGACCCTCCGCCAGAATCCCTACACCGCCGCCCCTGAAGGCTCTCCTGTCGACGTTGCCCGTGAAGTTATGGAACTAATCAAATAATTATGGTAAAAAGTAATCGTCTTTTAAGTCTCGACATTCTGCGCGGAATTACTGTGGCAGGAATGATCCTCGTGAATAATGGCTGGGGAGAGTCGTTCGAAATGCTGGAACATTCGAAGTGGAACGGCATGACCCCCTGCGACCTCGTGTTCCCCTTCTTCCTTTTCATCATGGGAATCTCTTGTTATCTCTCCTTGGTGAAGTCCGAGTTCAAGCCCACCCCGCAGGTCATCCGTCGTATTGTCAAACGTACGATATTGTTGTTCGTCATCGGCCTCTTTATCAACTGGTTCGATCATGCCATCGAGGGCGATTTCCTGTGCTTTGGACACCTTCGCATCTGGGCGGTTATGCAGCGCATCGCCGTTTGCTATGGCATCGTGTCGCTGTTCGCCCTGTTCTGCAACCACAAGTACACCATTCCTGTTGTTATCGGCCTTCTGGTGATTTATTCTGCCATCCTTGTCTTTGGCAACGGCTATGCTGAGGATGCCAGCATCAATGTTCTGGCGCAGGTCGATCTGAACCTCTTCGGCTACGATCATCTCTATCACAAGAGCCCCGTTGATCCCGAGGGGTTGTTGGGCACCATCTCTTCTGTCGCTCATGTGCTGTTGGGTTTCTATTGCGGTAAGCTCATCCGTCAGAAAGATACCATCAATCAGAAGGTCATCGCCCTCTTCGTCGTAGGAACGGTGCTCGTCATCGGAGGCTATCTCCTCTCTTACGGTCTGCCTCTCAACAAGCGTATCTGGAGTCCCAGCTATGTGATGGTTACTTGCGGTCTCGCCTCCCTGCTTCAGGCGTTCCTGATGTATGTGATTGATATTCAACAGAAATCAGGATGGACCACCTTTTTCCGGGTATTCGGTGTCAACGCTCTTGCTCTTTATGTGTCGAGCGAACTCCTTGCGATCATCCTGGGCAACATAGGCTTCTCCGAGATGGTTTATGGCTGGATTCATGCCCTCATCCCGCCTTTGAAGTGGGCTTCTCTGGTCTATGCCCTCTATTTTGTCGGGCTCAATTTCGCCATCGGTTATGTTCTTTATCGTAAGAAAATCTACATTAAACTGTAATACGCATAAACTTTGTTAAAATAATTGCCTCATAATATATCGTTAGATATATTTTTAGTAACTTTGCACCTCGAAAACTACAGTGTATCTCGGAAGTTTTCGAGGTGCTATTAGATTGATACGTATTAAATAAAATAGTTTTTAAGGTATGAAAAAGAACAGATTTTTGATGTTTGCTGCTGCAGCAGTGATGTTCGCATCATGCGGTGGTGGCGGTGGTCGTCCTACGTTTGGCGACAACGAGTACCCGGTTGTGACTGTCGGTACGTCGAGTACCCAGATGCAGTCAACCTATCCTGCTACCATCAAGGGTGTACAGGATGTGCAGATCAGTCCGAAGGTACAGGGATTTATCACACAGATTAACGTGAAGGAAGGTCAGACCGTAGGTGCCGGACAGGTACTCTTCGTACTCGACAACGCTACTTATCAGGCTCAGGTACGCCAGATTCAGGCTTCAGTGAATACGGCTCAGGCCGCCTGCAACACGGCGAAGTTGTCGTATGAGAACGCGCAGAAGCTGTTTGAGAACAAGGTCATCGGTGATTTCGAACTCCAGTCGGCTACCAACCAGTATGAGAGTGCAAAGGCTTCTTTGGCTCAGGCTCAGGCTAGTCTGGCTGCTGCTAAGGAGACGCTGAGCTTCTGCTATGTGAAGAGTCCCGCCGCTGGTGTGGTAGGTACGCTGCCCTTTAAGAAAGGTGCGCTGGTAAACACGGCTTCTGTGCTGACCACCGTATCGAATAACTCACAGATGGAGGTCTATTTCTCGCTGACTGAGAAGGATGCTTTGGCAATGGCTCAGGCCGAAGGCGGACAGAAAGCTGCTATGGGCGCTATGCCTAACGTGCAGTTGCAGCTGGCCGACGGCAGCATCTATGCCCACGAGGGTAAGGTGACGAAGATGAGCGGTGTGATTGATCCTGCTACGGGTTCTATCCAGGTGATTGCTCTTTTCCCCAATGCTGAGCGCATCCTGAAGAGCGGTGGTTCCGGCTCTATCATCATCCCGAAGAGCAACAGCGACGCCATCGTCATCCCGCAGCGTTGCGTATCGGAGGTGCAGAACAAGAAGTTTGTCTACACCCTTGGCAAGGACAACAAGGTGAAGTACACCGAAATTCAGGTAGACCCGCAGACCGATGGTACCAATTATATCGTGACCGACGGTCTGAAGGTGGGTGACAAGTATGTCACGAATGGTATCACCAAGCTGAACGATGGCATGGAGATCGTGCCCATCACGCCTGAGCGCTATCAGCAGAAGATCCAGGAGCAGGCTAAGGCTATGAGTGCCGGCGACATCGTGGACGCGATGAAAAATAAGTAGAATTAAATTCTTAAATTTTTAAAGAAATGACTTTTACGAATTTTATCAAACGCCCGGTGCTGTCGACGGTGATCTCTATCCTCATCGTCTTGCTGGGTTTTATCGGACTGGTATCGCTGCCTATTGAGCAGTACCCAGATATTGCACCGCCAACCGTTGCGGTGTTCACCAGTTATCCTGGTGCTGATGCGGAGACGGTGAAGAACTCCGTGATTGTGCCGTTGGAGGAGAGTATCAACGGTGTGGAAGGTATGGACTACCTGAGTTCGTCGGCTTCCTCTGGTTCGGCCAGCATCACCGTGCTGTTCCGCCAGGGAATGAATGCCGATATGTGTGCTGTGAACGTGCAGAACCGTGTGCAGCAGGCATTGGCGCTGCTGCCCGCTGAGGTGACGCGTATCGGTGTGACCGTCATGAAGCGTCAGACCTCACAGGTGATGATGTTCACCCTGACTTCTGAAGACGGCCGTTACGACGACCAGTTCCTGACGAACTATAACAACATCAATATCATCCCCGCCATCAAGCGTATTCAGGGTGTGGGCGACGTGCAGAGCCCGGGTCTGAAGACTTACTCCATGCGTATCTGGCTGAAGCCCGATGTGATGAAGCAGTACAACCTGATGCCTTCAGACATCAGCAATGTTCTGGCTGAGCAGAACATTGAGGCGGCTCCTGGTAAGTTAGGTGAGGATGCCAATGTGGCCTTCGAGTATGCCCTGCGCTATACAGGACGTCTGAAGACTCCTGAGGAGTTTGGCAATATCATCATCCAGAGCAACGGCGACGGTTCGACGCTGAAGCTGAAGGATGTGGCCAAGATTGAACTCGGCGGTCAGCAGTATTCGGTCTCGATGAGAAACAACAACCTGCCCTCAGTGATGGGTATGGTGCAGCAGATTGCCGGTTCTAACGCCAACGAGATTGCCAAGCAGGTGAAGAAGGAGCTGAAGGAACAGGCCAAGTTGTTTCCGCCGGGTATGACCTATAAGATCAACTACGATGTGACGGAGTTCCTCTATGCCTCTATCGAGGAGGTGGTGTTCACGCTGTTCTTCACCCTCTTGCTGGTGTTCCTCGTGATCTACATCTTCCTGCAGGACTGGCGCTCGACGCTCATCCCGCTGATTGCCGTGCCTGTGTCGCTGATTGGTACGTTCTTCTTCCTGAGCGTCTTCGGCTTCTCCATCAACCTGCTGACGCTGTCGGCCTTGCTCTTGGCCATCGCCATCGTGGTCGATGATGCCATCGTGGTGGTCGAGGCCGTTCACGCGAAGTTGGATCAGGGCTATAAGTCGTCGCTGACGGCCTCAATCGATGCCATGAACGAGATCTCGGGAGCCATCATTTCCATTACGCTGGTGATGGCGTCGGTGTTTATCCCCGTGTCGTTCATCGGTGGTACCTCGGGAACGTTCTACCGTGAGTTCGGTGTGACGATGGCTATCAGTATCTTTATCTCGGCATTGAACGCCCTGACGCTGTCGCCGGCCCTCTGTGCCATCTTCCTGAAGCCGCACGACAAGGATGGTAATGAGGTGAAGATGTCACGCATCGACCGTTTCCACGCGTCTTTCAATACAGCCTACAATAAGGTGTTGGGTAAATACAAGAATTCTGTGGAGAAACTCGTGCGCAAGCCGGTGGCTATCGGTATCGCTGTCATCATCGGTATCGCCGTACTGGTGACGACGTTGTTTACCACGAAGACGGGACTCGTGCCTTCCGAGGATACGGGTACGCTCTTCTGTACCATCTCCATGCCGCCTGCTACCTCTGTGGCCCGCACCCGTCAGATCATCGACGAGGTGGACAGCATCCTGGCTGCCGACCCCGCCATCCAGAGCCGTGAGCAGATTCAGGGTTACAACTTCATCGCTGGTGCCGGTTCCGACCAGGCCACGTTCATCCTGAAGCTGAAGCCCTTCTCCGAGCGTCAGAAAGGATTCTTCTGGAAACTGTCAGGTCTGTGGCAGGGCGATGGTATCTACCGCTTCTTCCTCAACCCGTTGAGCGCCGATGGTGTGGTGGCCCAGATTTTCATCAAGACCGCCCATATCAAGGATGCCAGCATCCTGGCCTTCTCGCCGCCTATGATTCCTGGCTTCTCCGCCAACTCGGGTGTGTCGCTGGTGATGCAGGACCGTACAGGTGGTGACCTGAACCGTTTCTTCGATATCACGAAGGAGTTCATCGCCGAGCTCAATAAGCGTCCGGAGATTCAGATGGCTCAGACGTCTTACAACCCCAGCTATCCGCAATATATGGTGCATGTCGATGTGGCCAAGTGTAAGCAGAGCAATATCTCGCCCTCGACCATCCTCACCACCTTGCAGGGTTACTACGGAGGTCTGTATGCCTCTAACTTCAACGCCTACGGTAAACTCTATCGTGTGATGATTCAGGCCTCGCCAGACACCCGTATGACGGAAGAGTCGCTTAATAATATATATGTACGTACGCCTGCGGGCATGGCTCCTATCCAGGAGTTCTGCCGTCTGGAGCGTGTCTACGGTCCTACCAACATCAGCCGTTTCAACCTGTTTACCTCTATCAATGTGACGGCAACGGTGGCTGATGGCTACTCTACCGGTGAGGCCATCAAGGCTGTAGAGCAGATCGGTGCCGATATCCTGCCGGCAGGTTACACCTACGACTATTCCGGTCTGACGCGTGAGGAGGCCAAGGCGTCTAACACCACAGGTATCATCTTCCTGTTGTGTATCATCTTCATCTACCTCATCCTGTCGGCACAGTACGAGTCGTATATCCTGCCGTTGTGCGTTATCCTCTCCGTACCGTTCGGACTGGCTGGCTGTTTCCTCTTCACGATGATCTTCGGCCACGCCAACGATATCTACATGCAGATCTCGCTGATCATGCTGATCGGTCTGTTGGCAAAGAATGCCATCCTGATTGTGCAGTTCGCCCTTGAGCGCCGTGAGACGGGTATGGCCATCTCCTGGTCGGCCGTGCTCGGTGCTGCTGCCCGTCTGCGTCCTATCCTGATGACCTCTCTGGCTATGGTCATCGGTCTGTTGCCGATGATGTTCGCCACAGGTGTAGGTAAGAACGGTAACCAGACCTTGGGTGCTGCTGCCGTGGGCGGTATGCTTATCGGTACACTGTTGCAGATCTTCGTTGTACCCACGCTCTTCGTCATCTTCCAGTCCTTGCAGGAGAAGTTCCGTCCGATGAAGTTCGAGGATGAGGAGAATCCGGAGGTAGCCGCCGAGCTGGCTCAGTATGCACATGCGAAACCCGTTGATTATGAATTGGAAAAGTAATATGAAGAAATTATTAGTCTATATGTCCGCAGCCCTGCTGCTGTCGAGTTGCGGACTCTATAATAAGTACGAGCGTCCGGAGGTGAAGGCCGATGGCATTGTGCGCGACCCCCTGTCGCTCACCGATACGCTCGCCGTGAAGGATACCACGTCGTTCGGCAACATGCCTTGGCGCAGTGTCTTTACCGACCCGCAGTTGCAGTCGCTCATCCAGCAGGGTCTCGACAATAACCCTGACCTGCTGAATGCAGCCCTCAACGTACACATGGTGAACGAGGCCCTGAAGGTTGCCAAGCTCGCCTTCCTGCCTTCTGTGACCTTCAGTCCGCAGGGAACGCTCTCGTCGTTCGACGGTGCTGCTGCCACAAAGGCCTATTCGCTGCCCGTGTCCGCCAGCTGGAATATCGACCTCTTCGGCAACCTGCTCAGCGTGAAGCGTTCAGCACAGATGCAGCTCATCGCTACGAAGGACTATCAGACGGTGGTCAAGTGTAACATCATCTCTGGCATCGCCAACCTCTATTACACACTGCTGATGCTCGACCGTCAGGTGGAGATCATCACCGATATGGAGGGACTGACGAAGGATACCTGGGACAAGATGAAGTTCATGCACGAGAACCGTGTGGGCTATCGCTCTACCGCCGTGCAGAGTGCTGAGGCTGCCTACTATCAGGTGCAGTCACAGAAAGTGGACCTGCTGCGTCAGATCCGCGAGATCGAGAACTCCCTCTCGCTGTTGCTCGGACAGCCGGGACAGACCATCAAGCGCGGTACATTCGCCAACCAGAGTCTGCCTCAGACGCTCGCAGCCGGTGTAGGCATCCAGATGCTCAACAACCGTGCCGACGTGCATTCTTACGAGATGTCCTTGGCCCAGTGCTTCTACGATGTGGAGACGGCCCGCAGCCGCTTCTATCCGAACATCACCATTACGGGTACCGCTGCCTTCACCAACAACAATGGCTTGGTGAATCCAGGCAAGTTCTTGCTCTCCGCAGTAGGAAGTCTGGTGCAGCCCATCTTCCAGCACGGACAGATCGTGGCCGGTCTGAGAGTGGCGCAGGATAAGTATGAGCAGGCTTTCAACAATTGGCAGAACGCCATCTACAAGGCAGGCAACGAGGTGTCGAACGCCCTTGTCAGCTACAACTCTTACGCTGAGAAGGCAGAACTCGACGGCAAGCGTGTCAGAGTGCTGACGCAGAATGTCGAGGATACCAAGAAGTTGATGGCTTCATCCAGCAACACCACCTATCTCGAGGTCATCTCCGCCCAGAGCAGCCTGCTCAATGCCGAGATCAACGAGGTGCAGGATCAGTTCTACAAGATGCAGTCTGTCGTCAACCTCTACCAGGCCCTCGGCGGCGGAGCGAAGTAAATAAGTAGTCAGGAGTCAGGAGACAGGAGTCAGTAGTATACACTTGGAGAAATAGATGTATGACGCAGAGTTTCAAAGAGGTCTTGGCTTGGCAGAAGGCTCATTCGTTTGTACTGGATGTGTATCGCACAACCAAATGCTTTCCGCAGTATGAGCGTTATGGACTTTGTTCCCAGTTTGAGAGAGCTGCTGTGTCAATCCCTGCAAATATTGCTGAAGGCTATAGGAAGGATGGAATTGCAGATAAATTGCGGTTCTTGAATATAGCACAAGGCAGTCTTGAAGAGTGTAGATATTATATACTTTTGTCGAAAGACCTTGATTATATAACATTAGAGCAATATAATACGTTAAATCAGAGTATAGAAGAGGCAAGCAGGTTGTTGACCGCCTATTATAAAGGTCTCAAGGAAAGGCATGTCCTGTGACATATCTCCTGACTCCTGTCTCCTGACTCCTGTCTCCTTACTCCTAAAAAGTGAATGCAATGAACGAAATTTCCCCTAAGGCCGAGATTAGTCCAAAGGCCAGGATCGGCAACAACTGTAAGATATTCCCCTTCGTCTATATCGAGGACGATGTCGAGATAGGCGACAACTGTATCATCTTCCCCTTCGTCAGTATCTGCGACGGCTCGCGCATCGGCAAGAACAACAAGATCCACCAGGGCTCCGTCATCGCCGCCCTGCCGCAGGACTTCAATTTCCGTGGTGCCAAGTCGTATGTGGAGATCGGCGACAACAATGTCATCCGCGAGAATGTCGTCATCAACCGTGGTACCAACCAGGGAGGTGTGACCAAGATCGGCAACGGCAACTTCCTTATGGAGGGTGCCCACGTCAGTCACGACACCGTCATTGGCGACTATTGCGTACTTGGCTATGGTGTGAAGATTGCCGGCGACTGTGAGATCCACAATGGCGCCATCTTCTCCAGCTCCGTCATCCAGAATGCGAATACCCGCGTGGGTCGTCTGGCGATGGTACAGGCCGGCACCTCGTTCTCGCAGGACATTCCCCCGTTTGTCGTGGCAGGTGGCAAACCCGTCGAGTACAGTGGTCCCAACAACACGATGATGGACAATGCCGGCATCGACGAGAAGGTGCAGAAGCACATCGCCAATGCCTATCGTCTGCTCTTCCACGGAAAGACGAGTACCTTCGATGTGATCAATCAGATCAAGGAACAGGTGCCCGACAGCCCGGAGATCCAGACCATCATCGAATTCCTTGAGTCCTCGAAACGGGGTATTATGTGTAAATAACATTGAATAATATGAAGAAAAATATCATTGTATTAACAGCATTGCTGTTTTCTGTGTGTGCAAATGCTCAAAATGCGATAGGCAGCTGGAGCCTTCAGCCGAAGGTTGGTATTAATCTGGCAACGATGACGAACGACGATAATGCCAAGACCCGTATAGGACTTGTGGCTGGAGCCGAACTGGAATATCAGGCATCTCCCTTGCTCTCCATCTCAGCCGGTGCCCTCTATTCCCAGCAGGGATGCGATGCTAAATTCGAAGGTGTCGACGGAACCATAATGATGGACTATGTAAACGTGCCGATACTGGCCAACTTCCATGTGGCTCAAGGATTGGCCTTCAAAGTAGGTATACAGCCCGGATTCCTCACCAACGACAAGATTAAAGTATCTGCAAATGGCTATTCTGCTGAGATGGACCTGAAGGAGGTCTATCGTCAGGCAGGCCTTGATGTAGACATCCCCTCTGTGTATTTCGCAATACCGCTCGGCGTATCTTATGAATACAACCGTCTTGTGTTCGATGCACGCTATAACCTCGGTCTGTCGAAGGCCATGTCCACCATGGGAGAGTCAACCAAGCACAGTGTGTTCCAGATAACACTCGGATATAAGTTCGGGTTGTAGTTCAAACAACTAAAAAATCCCTTCGCATTCCGCGAGGGGATTTTTAATCTGTGAGATCTGTTTCGAGCTTGCTCGCTCGTCCCGTGAGGGACACGATCTGTGAGATCTGAGGGATCTGTGTGAGTTTTTACAGGGGTCCGAGGCCCATGCAACTCGTGGTGGTGATGGCCGTGAGGAAGGCCGTGAGTGCGGCTACTATCACCTTCACCGCAATCTCAATGAATCTCTTTTTCATACCCATCAATCTTTGTCGAAGCCGTCATTATCAGCTGCGCCCGTGTTGATCACGAGGCTTGAAGCCTGTCCGGGCATCGCGAAGTTACCGCTATACACACCATCGCTCTCCGTGAGCTCGATAGAAGAGCCGTTCAGCGTAGCCGTCGGCACCTGACCCTCTGCGGGCGTGATCGAGATCTCAACCTCATCGTCCTCGCTCAGCTCTGCACCAGAGGCAACAGCATTGCCGTCCTTGGTCACGCTGGCTGATCCGCTACCGCTGGTCGAGATCGTCAGGGCATAGCCCGTCGTGGTCTCTGAGCCACCCTGCGATCCACCCTGAGAGTCACCGCCCTGCTGGCCGCTCTGCGAACCGCCCTGACTCTGAGAGCCGCTACCCTCAGTTTCCTCATCGTCCTTCTTAATGAGGCTATCCACGTTGACGAACTCGGCCTGCTTGAGGAACTCGCGCGAGCTGATGTTCTGCTCCTGTTCCTGTTCAGGCAGGAAACGGATGTGCAGACCCTTGATGTGCTTGTTCACGTTGAACTTGTCTGCACTCACGGCGCCGCCCTTGGTGCACTCCAGGGTGGTGTAGAACGTACCCAGTCCCTCGATCTTCACGCGCTTCGAGTTGAGCAGCATCTCCAGCAGACAGCTGCGGAACTTCTCCATCACACCGTACACCACGTCGGGCGTGTAAATCGACCCGTGCTCGGCAATGTGGTTCGAGAGCTTACGGGTGTTCATGTTCTCCAGATACTTTACACGGCCGTACCACTTGCCGTAAGCAGCATTGTGCTCGTTCTGGTTCTGGTACACTTCATAGATAATCTTTGCCATACTTCTTGTGTTTTTGATGGTATTAGATTCGTCCGGCCAGCTACATCGGGTGACCGGTTCCCGCCTGATGCAAGTGAAGTGCAAGGTGAGTGCAGTGTGACAAGCTCGCTTGGCCAATGCAGAACCGCAGCCTTCACTCGTACTCGCAACATCATTATTGCGAGTACAAAATTACTAAAATAAACTATGCAAAACAAGCCTTTTTTGAATTATTTTCCAAAAAGTTTTAAATGTTAAAATGACGATCGAAGCAAGAGCAAAGCAAGCTTGTTTGCTTTGCCTTGCAAGGAGGAATTCGACGCAAGTCAAATTCTCCCATCTTCCCCATATTGCCCGCCCGCGAAGAGATTACTTCAATCTGCCTCGATGAATAGTTCCTTCCATGAGCTTGCAGTATTTCTCGCCGTATCACCGTATCACCGTATCATTTTAGAATGATATTCTTATGCCAAATGGTAGTACACAACTCACACGACTCCTGTCCCCCTGTGAGTTTGGATAAATATCTTTCAAAAAGTTGGTCAGAGTCCCCTGATCCACCTTGCCCACAATCCAAAAACGTAAAGTTAGTGTGTTGGCGCCCTATTTTTTAGTAAGTTACGTCATGGCCATAGAAGCTCGCATGCGCAGGATATCCTGAACATTGCTGATAATGCTGATAATGCCCCATGTCAACAACATGGAAAGACCCGTGGCCGCAAGCAATCGTGAATTCTCCGTCAGCCACAGCAGGAAGCCTGTCTGAACCTTGAAGGTAAAAAGAGGTTCATCGGCAGGCATGGACAGCAGATAGCCAACAGCTACGGCACCACTGACGATACCCACCACGAAGGCTGCCACCATCAGCATCTTGTAACGACGGATCGTTGCTTCCTGGTGTTGTTTGAGATACTCCACAGCATCCAGGCGCTTGGTAAGTGCTGCCATGAAGTCGGCATTGTCCTGAAAATGGGGCTTTTGTGCGAGGAAAATGTCCTCAAGGGCTTTATCTTTCATCATAACTTCAGCTTCTCTTTAAGTTTGTCGCGTCCTCGTGAAAGTTGCTTCTTGACGGCATCCTCCGAGGTTTCTGTAATGGCGGCTATCTCCTTGATGTTATAGCCGTTGAGATAGAATAGGGTAATGGATGAGCGCTCCTTGGGCGGCAGGGTACGTAGGGCCAGATAGAGGTCCTGGTGCTCGAATTCAGAATCAGCATTGGTGCCACTTATAAGCGTTCGTGCCTCGTCGATGCTTTCCGTACAGCGCAGGCTCGCCTTGTGGTTGAGAAATGTGTTGTAGGCTATCTTGAAGAGCCACGAACGGAACTTCCCCTTGTCCTGATAACCTGCACAGGAAAGATATGCCTTCACCAGCGCATCCTGTGCCAGATCGTCGGCATCGTCTTTCTTGCCACAACAGAGGGCGAGCAAGAAGCCTCTCAGTGCCTCCTGCTCACGCTCCACGTGTGCTATGAAAACTTCGCGGGTCACGAGTTTGCTTCAGCTATCAGTTTCTTTTCTTCTGCCTCAATCTCCTTGGCCAGCATCTTCTTTCCTTTTGAGTAGCTAACAAGGAAGGCAATACCTACACCTAACAGGACTGCACCAGCCAGATAAAGCATCCTAAGATCATTTGAGTTCATTCCACCCACAAGGTCAACATGGATGGCACATATCAAGAAGCCAATACCGAGGAAGGTCGTGATGTTTCCTGTTAGCAGTTTGCTGAGCAGCTTCTCCTTCAACAGCTTTTTCTTGGGCGACATCTTCTCCATCAATTCTTCGATATCCATGTTTGGATTCTTCTCGATGGCTGCCAGCACAATCTGAGTACGCTGGTTTGTCTTATTCATCTCACTACGAATAGCCAGCCAGACGATTACGATAGGAAGCACACATCCGCACGCAAGGGCGGGTAACAAGTCGATAAAATCATGCATTTTCTTTTTCTTTTTATTGTTAGACTTCTGTTTATTTCTGACCTTGGTCACTTATATAACAAGTCAGAAAGACAAAAGGTGACATCAATCCGTTGCAAATTTACAATATTTTTTTCATATCATCAATAATAGGCCTCGTCTTTGATGGGTCAGGGGACGGTTCTCCGACCCACTCATGCACTAAACAGCCGGAGTGAGTTCTATTGTGAGGCCGAGAGCCGCGATGATGCGGTAAAAGGTTGAGACCTTTGGCTCTGTGCGACCAGTCTCAACGCGTGAGATGTACGACTTGTTGGTACCTATCCTTGCAGCCAGTTCCTCTTGGGTAATGTGAGCATTCTTACGAGCTTCCTCGATTATCTGCCCTGTGAAGAAAGCGTTAGCCCTTTCCTCAGCAGCCATGCGCTCCGGTGTACCTTCCTTGCCGAAGGTTGCATCCAGCTGTGCATCCACATCAAAGATCTCCATGTTTTTTCCTTTCTTCATATTCTGCTTTCAGTTTTAATGCTTTATTGATTTCCTGTGTTGGCGTCTTCTGACTCTTTTTCTGAATACAGTTGAAGAGCACCACCACTTGTCCTTCATCGAAGCAGAAGAATATCCTGTAGATATTACCCTGCCATTCAATCCTTAATTCAAAGAGACCGTCACGTATCGGTTTGACGAACTTTGACGGTAAGCGTTCTTGGGTTTTCAGCAAGAGCATGCCATAAAGAATCTTTTCTTGCGTTCCCTCATCCAATAACTCGAAGAAGTCCTTATAGTAGTTCCTATAGGCTATGATTCTCCGTTTCATCGCTGCAAAGATATGAAAAGTTTATCAACTGAGCAACTTTTTGCCGATTTTTTTGCTAATTTCTTTTCCATAGACAATAAATTTAAGATGATCTGTTTCGAAATATCGCTGCAAAGATACGAACGATTTCCCAAACTTCCAAACTTTTTCACCCGTAAAATTTGGAACTTTCTGATTTTATTCCTAAATTTGCAAAATCAAGCATACTTTGACATAGATTGGAATAATGTATAACGCTTTAAAGAAAATGATAATGCCTATCCCAGTAACAATGAAAAAAGAACTATTTACACTCATACTAATGCTTGTCGCACTCACGGCAAAAGCACAGTCCTGCCCTGATGACAACCACCCGCACATGATTGACCTCGGACTGTCCTCCGGCACGAAATGGGCATGCTGCAATGTAGGAGCCACCAAGCCAGAAGCGTATGGCGGCTATTACACCTGGGGAGAGACTGAAGAGAAGAGCGTGTATAATTGGGGTACTTGTAAATACTGGACAGACAGTAACGGGGATGGATTTCCGGATGATCATGAATTCACCAATCTCGGCAGCGACATTGCCGGTACTGGTTACGATGTTGCCCATGTGAAGTGGGGCGGCTCCTGGGTGATGCCATCCCATGACCAGCAGGCGGAATTGCTCAACAACTGCACCTACACCTGGACTTCAATGAGTGGTGTCAAAGGCGGGCTGTTTACAGGCCCGAATGGCGGTACTATCTTCCTGCCTGCGGCGGGCTACCGCTGGGAGGACGAGCTCCGCTTCGCCGGCAGCTACGGCTACTACTGGTCGTCTACGCAGTCTCCGTATGAATCGAGCTACGCCTACTTCCTGAGCTTCCACTCGGACGACGCGTACTGGGCCTACCGCCGCGGCTACGGCCAAAGCGTCCGCCCCGTCATAAGTGTAACCAATAACATTTATCTTCCAGGATCATCTTCAGACAAATCCTGCCAACCCGTCTACAACATCTTTGGCATCAAAGTCGCAGACAAACTGGGAAATGCAAATAAACTGCCCTCTGGCCTCTACATCGTCAATGGCAAAAAATTTGTTATCAAATACGACAAGATGCAAATGCTACAGCCTCATGCCAAATGAGGCTCGGGCGTAGGCGTCGAACATGTTGATCTTGCTCTGATCCTTCTGATGGGTCAGGGGACGGTTCTCCGACCCACTTTCTCATTGATTCGTTGGATGATTCCATAGCTCACGCCCGTAAGTCTGGCCAACTGGCGAACGCCCACGCCATACCTGAGGGCAGATCCAAGAATCTCATTGCGCTCCTTACGTTGAAAAACCTGAATCTCGCAGATATTAAAATGGCTGCAAAGATGTTTTATCAGTTCCCTCGCTTCAGAATCACTGACATGACGAGACTCTTTTTCCTCGTCCTCTTTATCAATAGGGTCTTCAAATTGCTCCATTGGCGTCGATATCACATGATAGATGCCCGTTCCGCTTTGTTCTCGTGAATGTCTTGGCATAATGTTGCTTCTCAAGTTTTAAAATCAAGTTTAACGGTGCAAATTTAGTAATAATTGGCGAAACTGCCAAATATGATAATCGATTTTTTGCAGCCATGATGTATTTTGTCGTTATTTGCTTGGAGATTTCAAATATAATGTGTAACTTTGGCACCAAATAAATGAACTAAAATTATTGCTACAACATGGATAAAAATCTTTCAAAAAGTGGGTCAGAGAACCGTCCCCTGATCCATGAGAACATTCATATTGGTGCAATAGTTACTTTTTATATAATAGCCTTATTGGTGCGGCTGATATCATTGTATGTTGTCAACAAGTATCCTTCAATTGAAACGAACTATGCACTTCGAGTTTCTGCAGCGCTTGCCACTGGGCTTGGTCCCGCTATCGGAGCATTGGTGGTTATGTTTATTTTCAAACGTAAAACGGAATACACTCTCCTAGGCAAGTCTGCCTGGAAATCCATTGCGACTATAGTCATACCATGTATTGTTTTTGGTATTATCGGCGGATGGGACCTTGGCGTGACATGTTTGTTTGCATTTGCGTATGGACTATTGGAAGAATATGGATGGCGAGGATTTTTGCAATATGAACTCAGGGAATTGCCTGTGTGGCAATCTGTACTCATCATCACGGTGATGTGGTTCCTGTGGCATCTCGATTTAAATCAGC
>JAFZCU010000201.1 GCA_017556145.1 Prevotella sp.
CCTGTTGGCAGCAAGTGGCGACCAGACCCCTGGAACAGGTGATGCTGAGGAGATTTAAATGAGACCTCCCTTTATTCCGCAAGGAACAAGGAGAAGTTCAAAAAGACGGGGATGTGCCAATCGGCACATCCCCCCTTTTTTCGTCATAAAAAGAGAGAATGCTTTGCGGATTCAAAAAAAAGATGTACCTTTGCGGCAAATTATTGAATCGAAATGAAAGAACTATATTATAAGGTGGCAGGTCATGTGTTTGCCTTGGAGACAGGCGACAACGAAAACATCGTGTTCAGTCTCAGGCAATATGAGCCGTTTGTCACCGACCCCACAGAAGATGTGCTGTTCCGTCTCAGGCTCAACGCCACCCCAATAGACACGGAAGCGTTCAACCTGGAAATGAAGCAGGAAGAAGAAGGTCAGGAAATCAAGGCCGGCCACATCGGTGACAGACCTTGTTTCCAATATTTCCTTCGGGGAAAGCTGATGGCGGTGCTCGTCAGCAGTGCCGACTACAGGCTTGGCGAGGTGTATTCCGCGAACAACGACGTGTTTGGTATCAACAATGCCCTCATGGTGATGTATGCCCTCAGCACAGCCAACCTGCAGACGGTCTTGTTCCATGCGTCGGTGGTCAGCCACCAAGGCAAGGCCTATCTGTTCCTTGGTCCGAGCGGCACGGGCAAGAGCACCCACTCCAGTCTGTGGCTGAAACATATTGAAGGTACGGCGCTGGTGAACGACGACAACCCCGTGGTGAGAATCCTCGACGACGGAAGCATCCGTGTCTACGGCTCCCCCTGGAGCGGCAAGACGCCTTGTTACCGCAACGTGAGCTATCCCTTGGGCGCCATCGTCGTACTGAGCCAGGCGCCAGAGAACCGCATCCGTCGCCTCAGGCCTTTAGAGGCCTATGCCGCACTGATGATCTCCATCTCAGGCAAGCGATGGGACCGTGGGATGGCAGAGGGCCTGCACCAGACTGAGAACCTGATTGTCACGCATGCGAAGATCTGGCATTTGGACTGTCTGCCCGACGAAGCAGCTGCTAAGCTATGCTGCGCAACGGTGCGTGGTTAACAGTTATTGGTTATTGGTTATTGGTTAAAGATGAAGACGATTATGAAGACGGTCTACGCTGACATTCTCATCAAGGAGACCATTGCCATGCTGCAGGAAGGGCGTCGGGTGGTGCTGCCCGTGAAAGGCACCAGCATGCATCCGTTCATCATCAGCGGCAAGGACAGCGTGGAACTGATCAGTCCCTCAGCACCGCTGAAGGAATACGATGTGGTGTGGGCCTGGGTGGAGGGTTCCCGCTATGTCATCCACCGCATTATCGGCATCGATGGCAATCAGCTAACCCTCATGGGCGACGGCAACAGCTATGAGGTGGAACACTGCCGGACTGACGAAGTGCTGGCCTTGGCCGAATACGTAATCGCCCCCAATGGCAAACGCCGCTACCTCTACACAAAGACCAGGCTTGGCTTCGCCCGACTGTGGCGGCGATTGTTGCCCGTGAGGCGCTGGCTGCTGGCCATCTATCGCAGAACATTTTTAAAACTGAATATAACCATATGAAACTGAAGAAAGGATTTGTGCTGCGCGAGGTGTGCGGCGAGAATGTCATCATAGGCGAAGGCCTTGAAACGGTTAATTTCAATAAGCTCGTCAACTTGAACGAGACAGCAGCCCTGCTGTGGAAGAAAGCAACGGAGCTGGGCGATTTCACCGTTGAGGCGTTGGCCGATGCCCTGATGGAGACGTATGAGGTGAGCCGCGAGCAGGCCCTCAGCGACGTGGAGGCGCTGACCGCCCAATGGAAAGAAGTAGGGTTGGTAGAGAGGTAAGAGGTAAGAAAGGTGAAGTACGTCATCTGGATATGGCATAACACGTTAGGCATCCGACGGAACATGCTGGTGCGCATCGTGGCAGGCATCGGACGGATATCGTTCGGACTGCTGATGGTATGGCTCTGCAAGCAGTTCATCGATGTGACGATACGGACAGGTACCGATCAGGATGTCATACAGATGATCGTGCTGATCGTGGCAGTGATACTTGCCTCGATTGCCTGCCGACAGGTGTACGTCTACCTGTCTATCAAGGCAGAAGCCGTGCAGACCACAAACATCCGGTTGCGCATCTTCAGCCACCTGATGCGCAGACAGATGTTCGACGAGAACGAACTGCACTCGGGCGACGTGACGTCGAGGCTGGAAACGGATATCAGTACGGTAAGCAACGCCTCGACCAACAACATTCCGGAGCTCTGCGTCACCACGTTCCAGCTGTTAGGCGCCTTCCTGTTCATGCAGTCGATGGATGCCCGCTTAGCCTGGATACTCGTGGTGCTTACACCCATCTTCTTCATCGTCAGCAAGCTGGTGGCCCTGAAGATTCGTCAGATGACAAAGGACATCCGCCAGCAGGAAAGCATCATCCAGATGCTGGTGCAGGAGACGATGGAGCACAATGTGGTGCTGCGCACGATGGAGAGCGGCGACTGGGTGACGGACCGTCTCAACGACATGCAGCACAGCCTGCGGCTCAAGATCAACCGACGTGCCCGTTTCACGGTGCTTATCCGCTCGTTCATCGCCGTCAGTATCAGCTTAGGCTATATCACCGCCTTCATCTGGGGCGGTCTCCAACTCAGGGCCGGTGTCATCACCTTCGGTGTGATGACCTCGTTTCTGCAGTTGGTCAGTCAAATCCAGCAGCCCATCCTCGAGGTGATGAACATGCTGCCACAGATGCTGCAGGCCACGACGAGTATCGACCGTCTGGAGGAAATGGAGCGTCTGGAGGCTGAGGAAATTCGTCGTGAGGACCGCTGTAAGATGGATGGCAGGTTGGGTTTGGACATCCAGGATGTCACCTTCCGTTATGCCTCTGGCGACCGCGAGATCCTCTCCCACTTCACTCATCAGTTCGCACCTGGCAGCAAGACTGCCCTCATGGGGCATACCGGCGCGGGCAAGACCACTTTGTTCCGTCTGCTGCTCGGACTCATCAAGCCCAATCAGGGCCGCATGGACCTCTTCAATACCGACGAACGCCAACCCATCAGCGAACATACCCGTTCGAACTTCGTGTTCGTGCCGCAGGGCAATTCACTCATGAGCGGCACCATCCGTTACAACCTCCAGTTGGCCAACCCCGATGCCACTGACGACGAGTTGCGCGAGGTGCTCCACACGGCAATGGCCGACTTCGTGCTGAAGCTGCCCGAAGGCTTAGATACCGAGTGCGGCGAACGCGGCGGGGGCCTCAGCGAAGGACAGGCACAGCGCATTGCCATTGCCCGAGGGCTGCTCAGGCCAGGCAACATCATGCTACTGGATGAAATCAGCGCCTCGCTCGACGAGGAGACGGAGCACGAGCTCTACAAACGGCTGTTTGCCGCCTATCCGCAGAAGACCATGATCTTCATCACCCACCGTCCTACGGTCTGCGAACTCTGCAATGAGGTGATCAGGCTCTGAAGCGGACCACAGAAGAAAGATGCCCTCGGTATGATTACAATACCGGGGGCGCTGCGTCATTAGAATATACATGTATAACTTAAATAACTAATTTTCTGTATGAACAAAAATCAAAAAACAAGGAGGAGCCGTGGGTTCGCCTGGTTGTTGGGGAGCGGTGTGCTGTTAGGTGCCGCCCTGCTGCTGACCACCTCGTGTGCCGAGGACGGCTACGACGATGACGAGCGCTTCGACAACGGCGTGAGCGGCCAGGCCCTCAGCGCCATCAGTGCCGAGGCCATCACCATCACCCCGAGTGCCGACGGCAAGTCGCAGACCATCACCTGGCCGGTGGTCATGGGAGCCGGCGGTTACCAGTTCTCTTTCTACGACGCTGCCAACATGGGCGAGCCCATCGTGAAGGACAGTCTGGTAGACGGCTGCAGTGTGACCGTGAAGCGTGAGGAGGACATGAACTATGCCCTGGAACTGAAGGTCATGGGCAGCGCCAAGTCGAACACCTCGGATGCCAGCGAGGCCACACAAGTGCTCTTCTCGACCTTTACCGCGACCTACAAGACCATTCCTGCAGGTGCCGACTTGAACGAATGGTTTGCCGCCAACCCCATACCCGATGACTCCATCGGCACGAACCTGAACTACGACTTAGAGGCTGGCGGACAGTATACCGTCAGCGGCTTACTGGAGTTCGACGCCCATTGGGTGACCCTGCGCAGCAACAGCAAGTCGAACCCCGCCACCATCACCTATACCGACGCCACATCGTGCATCAATTTCGCGGCACCATTCAACGCGAAATACCTGAACTTCGACTGTCAGGGCATGGCCAACAACCTCGGGGCATTCGGATTCACGAAGGCACCCTCCGAGCTGGTCGTACGCGACGATGACACCGGTTTTGTGATCATTGCGAAGCCTGTCACCATCGTGAACTGCCACTTCAAGAATGTGAACGGCTACTTCTTCTGGGATGGCCGTAAGGGACAGAAAATAGCTGCCACCACCTTCCTCATTGACAACTGCGTGGTTGAGCTCACGCCCCCTTCCTTCGTGAAGGCCGGTGTCATCTGGACCAACAACGGGGGGCATATCAACGACTTTACCATCAGTAACTCCACGTTCTATAACCTGACAGAAGCCGGCGACATCTACTACTTCTATCAGGCCGGCATGTATCGCGCCAAGGATATCAACATGACCTCGAACAGCGTGACCTATAAGAACAGCACCTTCTACCGCATCGGTTATCTGAACAACGAGGGTGAGTGGGGCAACTACAACGGCATGAACGGCAAGGCCGACTCCTACTGGACGATGACCGACTGCATCTTCTACAGCTGCAGCTCGAAGGGCGGTGTGCCCCGTCGTTTCCTGCACGGTAAGACCTATTCTGCCACAAGCGGAAACGTGACCTTTGCCAACAACACCTATATGCAGGCTGACGGCAGCTTCGACTCCGTAGGCAGCTATGACACATCGGGAACGCAGATTGAGGAAGACCCGCAGTTTGCCAATCCTGCTGCCGGCGACTTCCACATCAGCGGTGCGACGCAGGTGGCAAGAAGGACAGGCGATCCGAGGTGGCTGCCGTAGATAATGGATAATTGACAATGGATAATTGATAATTGATAATGGATAATTGTATGAGACAATATATATATATGATATGTGTGGGGCTGATGCTGATGTGTTCGGCAACGGCCGTGGCACAGAACCAGACGGTGACGGGACAGGTGGTGGACGAGAACGGCGAGGCCGTGATCGGCGCCTCGGTCACACTGGCCAGCGACAAGTCGAAGGGAACCATCACCGACTTCGACGGCAACTACTCGCTTTCGGTTCCCAAGGGCGAGAAAATCACCATCACCTACATCGGCTACATGCCGCAGACCGTGAAGCCTGGCGGCAAGATCCAGCTGCAGGTGGACAGCCAGAGCCTCGACGAGGTGGTGGTTGTGGGTTACGGTACCCAGAAGAAGGCCCACCTGACGGGATCAGTGGCTAATGTAGAGATGGATGACATCCAGGATCTCGCCAACGGCGGTCTGGCCACCTCGCTCTCGGGCTTGGTGAACGGTCTGTCGGTAGCTGGCGGCGATGCCCGTCCCGGTGAGAATGCCCGTCTGTCGATCCGTGACGTGAATTCCTTAGGCGAGATCGGCTCGACGGCACAGCAGCCGCTGTTCGTCATCGACGGCTATATCTATCCCAACGACGTGAAGGTGGGCAACAGCTACCAGAACCTGGGTGCCGAGGCCTTCAACAACCTCGACCCCTCGGAGGTGGAGAGCATCTCCGTGCTGAAGGATGCTTCAGCAGCTGTCTACGGTGCCCGTGCTGCCAACGGTGTGATCCTCGTGACCACCAAGAAAGGAAAACAGGGGAAACCGAGCATCAGCTATAGTGGCTCCATCGGTTTGACCGACGAGGTGTCGCGTCCGAAGATGCTCAGTTCCTACGACTACGGCCGGCTCTACAATGCCATTACGGCTGCCGACCCCATCAACTACAGCAATCTGAACAAGACGACTGCCCTGTTCCAGGCTGACGAGCTGGAGGCCATGAAGGCCCTGAACTACGACTTGCTCGACAAATACTGGAAGACCGGCTATACGACGCGCCATGCTGTGAATGTGAGCGGTGCCACTGACCGTGTGAGCTACTTCGGAGGTATCACCTACTTCAAGCAGGACGGTAACTTAGGCAAGCTCGACTACGACCGTTGGAACTACCGTGTGGGCATCGACGTGAAGATCAGCGACAACCTGACCGCCAACCTGACCGTGAGCGGTGACTACGGCAAGAAGAACAAACCCATGCTGAAGGTGGGCGGTACCAATGAGGAGAAGGACTACAACCTGATGCTCACCCGTCCACGCTACATCCCTGAGCAGGTAGGCGACTACTATATCCCCGCGTATGGTGTCAGCAACGGAGCCCGTGTGCAGAACCAGAACTACTCGTTCATCGTGCTGCAGAACAACGGTGATGAGAACAACACCATGACATCGAACACCAGCATCAACGGTAGCCTGAGCTACGACTTCGGCTGGAGCAAGATCCTGAAGGGCCTGAAACTGCGCTTCAACTACTCGAAGAGCATCAACACCAGCAAGAACAACCAGTACGGATCGAGCTATACACTCTACCAGATGACGCGTCGCTACGGCAGTGGCAGTCACCTGTACACACCTACAAGCGGCGATGACAGTTCGTTCAACTATCTGGATCCCTCGAACTTCAACGCCCTCATCCTGAATAACGGCGATATCCTGAGCCGTCAGGAGATCCGCACCGACAACTACCAGATGAACTTCACGGCACAGTATCAGCGTGACTTCGGCAAGCACCATGTCAGCGCCCTCTTCTCGATTGAGAAGTCGGAAGCAGAGAGCGAACCCGTGCTCGGCAGCAAGACCAAGCCCTACGAATTCACCACCAAGCAGTACAACTCCGTGAAGGACGGCAGTGAGGAAGATGCCCAGTTCACCCGTTCGGAAAGCGGTACACTCTCCTACATCGGCCGTCTGAACTATGCCTACGGCGACCGTTACCTGTTTGAGTTTCTGCTCCGTTCGGACGCCTCCACCAAGTTCGCCCATAAGAACTACTGGGGCACCTTCCCAGCCCTCTCGGCCGGTTGGGTGCTCAGCGAGGAGCCCTGGTTCCAGAAATCAAAGTCGCTCTCATGGATCGACTTCCTGAAAGTCCGTGCCAGCTGGGGTCTCACCGGTCGTGACAACCTCACTCCCTGGCAGTGGATGCAGATCTACGCCCAGGATGCCAACCGCGGTGTCGTCTTCGGGGAAAACAGCGACTCGGGCAGTCGTATCACCATCAACAAGAACAACTCAGCTGTCAATGAGGATGTGCACTGGGACAAGTCGTACAAGACCAACTTCGGTCTCGACCTGCAGGTACTGAACAAGCGCCTCGCCATCAACTTCGACTACTACTTCGAGAAGAACCGTGAGATGCTGATGAACATCGTGAAGACCGTTCCCGGCACCGTCGGTACACAGTCGGCCTCGACCAACGTGGGCGAGATGAACAGCTGGGGCTGGGAGTTGAGCCTGACCTGGCGCGACAAGATCGGCAAGGATTTCAAGTACCGCATCGGTCTGAGCACGGGCTATAGCGACAACGAAGTGCTCAACATGGACTTCGCCACACAGTATATCTACCGCTCTATCCAAAAGGGCGACCGTACGGACATCGGTCTGTGGGGCATGCAGTGTATCGGCATGTTCCGCTCGTTCCAGGATATCGAGGAGTACTTCGAGAAGTACCACATCACCTCGTATATGGGTATGACCAAGGACAAGGTGCGTCCGGGTATGCTGATCTATAAAGATGTACGCGGCGCGTATAACGCTGAAACGGGCACGTATGCAGGACCCGACGGTATCGTAGACCGCGACAACGACCAAGTCTGTCTGTCGAACCGTTCCAACCCCTACGGCTTCACCATCAATGCGCATGCCGACTGGAAGGGCCTTGCCCTCACGGCACAGTTCGGGGCTTCGTGGGGAGGCTACACCACCCTGCCAGCAGCCGCCATCAGCGTACCTTCGACGTCGAACCTCGAGTTCTACAACCTGCCCTCATTCTGGAAAGTGGAGGACATGTATGTCTATCAGGACATCTATGACGGCAGCGGCAATCTCCTTGTGAAACAGAATCGTGAGGCCCAGTATCCCAACCTCGCCTACCAAAGCGTGAATGCCGTGGGTTCCAGTTTCTGGCGCATCAGTTCAGCCAGTGTCCGCCTGAGCCGCGTGACACTGGCCTACACCTTCCCCAACAAGTGGTTTGAGAAGATTGGCGTGAAGAATGTCAGAATCAATATCACGGGGCAGAACCTCATCAACTTCTACAACCCCTATCCCGACAGTTTCACCAACCCGATGGCAGGCACGTATGGCAACTATCCTAACCTGCGCCGCTGGGATGTGGGCATCAACTTGAGCTTTTAATAATGGATAATTGACAATTGATAATTATGAAGACCAAGATTATATTTTACATAGTGGCCATCGTAGGGTTATTCTTCATGAGTTGTAGCGATGAGTTCCTGCAGGACAAGAAGAATTACGACAACGCCACCACCGAGATATACAACTATGAGAGTGGTTGCAATGGCCGTGTCAACGACATCTATGGCTGGTGTCTGCCGCAGCCGGCAGACCTCACCACGGGCACCAACTACCTCTCCGTATCGATTGGTTCCAACGATCTGGCAGGCAAGTCGACTGAGGAATATAGCGGTTTCAGCGACTTCGTGAATCCTGAGAAGGAGCTGTCGTCGATGGACCAGAACCCCGTGCCCGACTTCTTCCTGGGCTCAAGCAACAATATCCAGACCTCTGTCTATGGTCGTATCCGCAACATCAACGACTGTCTGAAAGGCATCCAAGGCGGTACACTGTCTGACGAGAAGAAGCAGACCTTGCTCGGACAGGTGTATTTCTTCCGCGCCTGGTGCTACTACAACCTCGTGAAATGGTATGGCGGCGTGCCCATCGTGACCGATGTGCTGGAGCCCGTGGAGAGCTCGTTCACCCCGCGTTCGACCACTAAGGCATGCATCGACTTCATCCTCGAAGACCTGGACCGTGCCGCTACGATGCTGAAGGGTAAGGTATGGAGCGGTTCCGACTATGGTCGTGTGACCACCGGTACAGCCCTCGCCCTGAAGGGCCGTGTACTGTTGCTTTGGGCCAGTCCGCTCTTCAATCGCAAGAACGATGAGAGCCGTTGGCAGAAGGCCTACACCGAGATGAAGAAAGACCTCGCCGACATCCAGGCCTGCGGCTACGGACTCTATCAGACTGGCAACAACGTGAACGGCTCCGACTTCGCCAAGCAGTTCCTCGTTGTCAACGGGAATCCCGAGGCCATCTTCGTCACACTGCATAACAACGTGGCCAGCGACGATGGTCTGGACAACCAACGCAACAACCCCTGGGAACGCGGCATCCGTCCTGCCAACACGGGCGGCAGCGGCAAGAATGCCGGACTGGCACTCGTTGAGCTGTTCCCCATGAAAGACGGTAAGATTGCCAACTTGAGCAACCTCTCTCCTTTGGAGAAGGCAGGTACCCGTTCGTATGCCAACACCTATTCCAAGCTGGAGCGCAGCGAGTATGCCTACGACGAGACAGCCCCCTATATGAACCGCGACCCGCGTTTCTATCGCACCTTCGCCTTCCCCGGTTTCCGTTGGGCCTTCGACGGTGATGCCACCCAGCGCGACGGTCATAACCCCTCGTACAACAGTGGTAAGGACTATGTGGTATGGAATTACAAATGGTATGTCGACCTCAATGAGGCTGGCAATCCGGAGAACGGCAACAGCTACAGTGCCGACAACCTCTACACCAGCAATGTGGGTATCTACGTACGCAAGAAGAGCGATGACTACGATCTGGGCACTAAGCTCTACAATTACGAGCCGCTGGCCAGCAAGGGCGCAGGTCCCTTCTTCTCGCAGGCACCCCTCATCGAACTGCGCTATACCGAAGTGCTGATGAATCTGGCAGAGGCCGCCTGTATGGCTGGACAGATGGGCGAGGCAGTGACTTATCTGCAACAGATCCGTCAGCGTGCGGGCTATACGGCAGAGAACAACTACGGTCTGCAGGCCAACCTGGCGAGCGACCAGGCCACCTGTATGAGTGCCATCCTCTACGAGCGTCAGATTGAGTTCGCCTACGAAGGCAAACGCTTCGACGATATGCGTCGCTGGATGCTCTTCGACGGTGGTGCTACCCTGCCCTCTGGCGCACCCTCTTCCTGGCAGATGACAGGCTTCGGGGGAAACACCTGTACCTGGCTGGGCTTCACCCCCTGGAACGGTCAGCGTCGTGAGCGCGTGGAGTTCCGTACAGGCAATCAGTTTGGTGCCGGTACCCAGTATTGGGATGGCGACCCGCTGGTGCAGGCCGGTGTGGAGCGTCCTGAGGGTGTCGACTTCCGCAAAGCCGACATCGATACCCAGCTGACCACCCTCAAGGAGTGGTACAACACGAACCTTGTGCCGCAGTATAAGTTGGGTGACGGTCAGGATGCACAGAAAAACGTGGAGTTCATCACCTTCCTGCCGAAGTACTACTTCCTTGGTTTGAGCAGCGGTGCCCAGAATGCCAACAAGGGTCTGCCACAGACCATCGGCTGGCAGGACTATAACAACGGCGGTGCGGAAGGCACCTTCGACCCGTTGGCTGAATAAGAACGGATCTTCAAGAGATGAGAAGAACTATCATCACGCTATCGCTCCTGTCTGCAGCATGGTGCCTGACCACCATGCTGCAGGCTGCGCCTAAGTCCAAGAAAGAACTTTATATCCCGATGGACTACTCTACCTGCGGCTACCATGCCTCGGAGCAGGCCATTCCCGATGTGAAGGCGACGGTGACGGTGAGCTGGCAGGCAGGCGACTGCGCCCGGCTCATCCAACAGGCCATCGACCATGTAGCCACTATGGAACCCGATGCCAATGGGCACAGGGGGGCTGTCGTCTTAGGCGAAGGCAGCTTTACCATCAGCGAGCCCTTGCGCATCACGGCCTCCGGCATTGTGCTCAGAGGCATGGGACGCAACAGGACCACACTGATAAAGCAAGGAGTCGATCGCGGCGCGATGATATATATAGAGGTAAAAGGTAAGAGGAGAGAGGTAAGAAAGGATACGATTAGGGTGACAAATGAGACAATTGCTGCGGGCAGCTGTCGGCTAAACGTCAGAGGTACGACTCTGAAGCCTGGCGAACGCATCCTGATTGTGCGGCCATGTACGAAAGAGTGGATCGAGCATCTGAAGATGGACGATTTCGGGGGCGGGCTCGACTATACGGGTTGGAAGCCTACGGATATCGACATCACTTGGGACAGGACCGTAAAAGCTGTGGATGGCAACACCATCACCCTCGATGCCCCCATTACCACCACCATCAGTCAGGACTTCGGAGGGGCCTATATCCTCCGGAATCCTCATCCCTCAGAAATCACGGAGTGCGGGATTGAGGCGATGACCTTAGAGTCTGCCGTCAACGACTTGAACAACAAAGACGAGGACCACTGTTGGGACGGCATCTCTATCGACAACGCCCGCGACTGCTGGGTGCGCATGGTCAATTTCCGCCATCTGGCAGGCTCTGCGGTGAACCTTCAGAAGCAGACCAGTCGCATCACCGTCGAAGACTGCATCGCCAGTGAGCCCGTCTCAGAGATTGGCGGCTGGCGCAGACAGGTGTTTCTCACCCGTGGTCAGCAGACACTCTTCCAACGGTGTGTCTCGCGACAGGGTATCCACGATTTCGCCGCAGGCTTCTGTGCGGCAGGGCCCAATGCCTTCGTGCAGTGTGAAGGTGAGGCATCGCTGGGCTTCAGCGGTAGCATCGGCTCATGGGCAGCAGGCCTTTTGTTCGACATTGTGAATATCGACGGCAACGACCTCCGCTTTGCCAATCTGGAACAATTCCAGTTCGGTACAGGCTGGAACACCGCCAACTCGATGTTCTGGCAATGCACCGCCTCGACCATCGCCTGCTATTCACCTGATGACGACAACAAGAGCAGCGGACACGGTTGCTGGGGGACGCTCACCGGCAATGGCGAGTGGACGAGCAGCAACGACCATGTATCGCCTCGCAGTCTGTTCTATGATCAGTTGGAGAAACGCCTCGGCAAGCTCCCCTTCGAACCCTATCTCCTACCCCTCAACACCAATGCCACCAGCTCGCCCACCGTGGAGCAGGCCATGGCGATGGCCCAGGAATCCCTCACCGATGCCAGACTCACTATGGCCATGTGGATCGATGCCGTGGAATTGTTGAAGGAAGAGGTAAGAGAATACGCTGCTGCAGACAAATCTCTCACCTCTCACCTCATTCCCGCTGGCGCGCCTACCCGTAGCCTTTCACCTCTTACCTCTTATACCATCACCAAAGCCCATCTGACAGCTGACGGGATGCTCCTTACCGGCAACCAATACAGTATCCCCTGGTGGAGCGGACGGGTGAAGGATAACTTCGTGGAGAAAGAAGCCAAACCCGCCATTACCCGTTTCGTACCAGGCAGAGAGGGTACGGGGTGGACGGACCGTATCGAGGCAGTGGTGGATTTCCTCGCAGACCATCACTACGCCTCGCTGGATCACAACTATGGTCTCTGGTATGACCTGCGTCGTACCGACCACGAGCGTGTGCGCCGTGCCGATGGCGACGTGTGGGCCCCATTCTACGAGCAGCCTTTCAGCCGTTCTGGTGAGGGCACTGCCTGGGACGGTCTCTCGCGTTACGACCTGACGAAGCCCAACCGCTGGTATTGGAGTCGTCTCAACGAGTTTGCCACAAAGGCTGCCAACCGTCAGATCCTCCTCTTCCACGAACACTATTTCCAGCATAATATCCTGGAAGCAGGCGCCCATTGGGTGGACTGTCCCTGGCGGCCCGTGAACAATATCAACGGCACCGGTTTCCCGGAGCCCGTGCCCTTTGCAGGCGACAAGCGCATCTTCCTCGCAGAGCAGTTCTATAACGAACAGGATCCAGTGCTCCGTCCCCTGCACCGCCAGTATATCCGTATGTGTCTGGATCAGTTGAAAGACCAACCGAATGTGGTTCATCTCATCAGTGCGGAATACACAGGTCCCTATCATTTCACGAAGTTCTGGCTGGAGACCATCGCCGAGTGGGAAGCAGAGACAGGCCATCACCCCCTGATTGCCCTCAGTTGTACCCGCGATGTACAGGACAGCCTCCTCGCCGACCCAGCCCTGAACAAGGTGGTGGACCTCATCGACATCCGCTACTGGCACTACAATACCGAAGGTCTCTGGGCCCCGGAGGGTGGCAAGAACATGGCCCCCCGTCAGTGGATGCGTCAGATGAAAGTCGGCAAGACAGGTTTCAACGAGGCCTACCGTGCCATGCGTGAGATGCGCGACCGCTATCCTGACAAGGCCGTTACCTTCTTCGCGCAGCAATTCCCCGATTACGGCTGGGCCATCCTCCTGGCCGGCGGTTCGCTGCCCAACATCCCCATCCGTCCTGACGCTGGAAAGATACAATGCACTTTCCTGGAAGATGTCTGTCAGATGTCGCCTGTCGAAGGCGAGGACTGCATCGCCATCGGCCATCCCGACAAAGGCTATCTCATCTATCCTCAGGGTGAGGCAACCAGCATTCCCGTGACCAAGGGGAAATACGAGGAATACACCATCGACATGAAAAGCGGTGCCATCAAATTGCAGCGGAAAGCCCTCCGTCTGAATGCGACCTTCAACCTGAGAAGTCTCGCTCCGGGCACCCTTGTCTGGCTCCGCATGCCATAGCCGCCAACCTGTTTTTATAATAATTATAGGAAAAAAATCATTTTTTAGGGGTATATCTCGGAAATTGTTACTACTTTTGCAGCGACAAACTACTTATACTGCAAACTACCAAAAGTAACAAAGAGATGGATGATTTCTCTAAACTGTATGACAAGCATATCGACGGGCTCTTCGCATTCGGTTCGCGCTTTATGACCGACCGCGAGGCGCTGAAGGACTGTATCCAGGATGTGTTTGTGAAACTTTTCACCCGTAAGGAAGGCCTCGGCAACATCAGCAATATCGAGAGCTATCTCTATATTTCACTGCGCAACCGCATCAACGACGAGTTCCGTCGTAACACCAAACTCTGCGACAGTGAGATCACCGATGCCAGCATGCAGGTCATTGCCGAGGCTGACGAATACAACCGGGAACAGATGGAGCACAGTCAGTCGCTCTCCGAAAGCGTCGCGGAGTTCTTCGACAAGCTGTCACCCCGTCAGCGGCAAATCATCAACCTCTATTATCTGGAGCATCGCAAATACGACGATATTTGTCGGATCATGGGCATCAACTACCAGAGCGTGCGCAACCTGATGCACCGCAGCATCTGCCGTCTGCGAGAATATGCCGGCAGGATGCAAATCGTCGTCTGAAGATTGGTTACAGACCAGCCCTTTGTTCGTCATATAAGAAAAGACGAACAATGGCTAACAAAGAATCAACTACAAAGTACATTCCCCTTTCCCGTGAAGAACGGGAGGAGTTGAAGTTGCGTATCTCTATCGCCATCGGTTTGTCGAAGCGTTGGCATTTCTCACATTCATGACGATATGAAACGATTACGCATCATCTTGGTCATAGCCTCTGTTCTCTCACTTCTTGGGAATGAGGCTTTGATGGCACAATCATATAAGGTTGGCGTTTGCGACTGGATGATTCTCAAGCGCCAGAAATTGGGAGAATTTGATTTGGCTAAGCAGATTGGCTGCGACGGCATAGAGATGGACATGGGCGGACTGGGACAACGCGAGCTGTTCGACAACAAGATGCGTGACGACCAGGAGGCCCGGCATTTCAAACACGTGGCCGACAGCTTAGGCATCGAGATTGGTGCCATCGCCATGAGCGGTTTCTATGCCCAGGACCTGACGAAGCGCGACAACTACATGGCACTGGTGGAGGATTGCTTCGACACAATGGATAAGATGATGGTGAGTACCAATCATCTGGGCGGTGTGAAGGTGGCGTTCTTGCCCCTTGGCGGCTGCGGTAATGACTGGAGCACGGACAAGGTCAAGCGTGCGGAGGTGGTGAAACGGCTGCACAATATCGGTGAGGCTGCCAAGGCGCGTGGCAAGCGGGTGGGTATCGACACCCCCCTTGATGCCAAAGGCAACCTGAAACTGTTGAAGGAGATCAAGAGCGACGGTATCGCCATCTTCTACAAATGGCAGACCATCGTAGAAAACGGCTGGGATGTGGTGAAAGATCTCAAGAAACTGGGTGCCAAGAATATCTGCGCCATCCATGCGTCGAACACAGACCGTGTGTGGCTGCGCAACGACTCCACCCTCGATGTGCCACAGATCAGGAAAGCCCTCGACGAGATGGGCTGGAGCGGTTGGCTGTTTGTGGAACGGAGCCGCGATGTGAAGATGGTGAAGAACGTGAAGATGAACTACAGTGCCAATGTGTATTATCTGAAAGAGATCTTCAACAGCAATCCGGAGCCCGCTGTTGTGCTCGACAGCGAGGGACGGGATCCTGACTATGTGAAGACCATCATCAGCCGTTCACAGAAAGCCACTGACGAACTGGGCATCACCTGGACACCCATGGGACAGAACGTGCTGAATATCATCTGCAACCGCTATTTCAAGCTGAATGACATCTATGCTGAGCGCGATTCCATCAAGCAGTCGGACAAGCAACTCGCGGAGGCACAGTGCGACGCGAAGCTGTATCGTTCGCACTGGGGATTCCTCACCGACCTCTCGATGTATCTGAAGCCACAGGAGATCGACAAGGTGAAGGACGTGATGACCTACGATGTGGTGAAGGTGACCTACGAGGCGCAGTGCGACATGATCCCGACCCTGAAGGAAGAAGAGAAGCAACAGATCATGGCGTGGCTCATCGAAGCACGGGAACTGGCTATCGATGCCGAGAGTTCGAAAAAGAAGCACGAGGTGTTCGGCAAGTACAAGGGGCGCATCAACAACTACCTGACCAAGCGCGGCTACGACCTGACGAAAGAGCGCGAGGCGTGGTATGAACGTGTCAAGGCAAGAGGAGGGAAACTATGAGAAAACTGATAATGACAGGCTTGGCGATGGTGATGAGTATCAGCGCGCAGGCACAGGACAAGGGACTGACTGACATGGGAAACAGTCAGGAGGCGAAGATGAAGAACACACCTCTGGGGGCAGTGAAATGGACGGGCGGTTTCTGGGGAGACCGCTTTGGTGTGCTCAGTCAGACGACCATCTGGGACATGTGGGACACCTGGAACACCCCGTGGGAGACACTCGATGAGAAAGGTGCACACGGCAGCAACGGTTTCCGCAATTTCGAGGTGGCAGCAGGTACGGTAGAGGGTAAGCACCATGGCCCTCCTTTCCACGACGGTGACATGTATAAATGGCTCGAGGCCTGTGCTGCCGTCTATGCCGTGACCAAAGACCCGAAGCTCGATGCCCTGATGGACCAATTTATTGAGCAAGTGGCACTGGCCCAGCGGAATGACGGCTATATCCATACGCCCGTGGTCATCTCCGAACGTAACCTCGGCATCGACTCGCATGCGGGCGACAACACCAATATCGGCATAGAGATCGGCGAAGACCACAAGAAAGCCTTTGCCTCGCGACTGAACTTCGAGACCTACAACCTCGGTCACCTGATGACCGCTGGCATTGTGCATAAGCGTGCCACAGGCAAGACAACGCTTTTCGATTGCAGCAGGAAAGCCGCTGATTTCCTCTACAACTTCCTCACCAACGATGCGGCAGAACTCTCGCGCAACGCCATCTGTCCGAGTCACTATATGGGTGCTGCCGAGATGTATCGCGAGACGGGTGAAACGAAATATCTGACGCTGGCGAAAGGTCTGATTGCCATCCGCGACTCCGTGACCAATGGCGAGGACCATAATCAGGACCGTCATAAGCTGCGCGACCAATACGAGGCGATGGGGCATGCCGTCAGGGCGAACTATCTCTATGCGGGCGTGGCAGACCTCTATGCGGAGACCGGTGAGGCGCAGTTGATGAAGAACCTGGAGGCCATCTGGAACGATATCATCCAGCATAAGATCTATATCACTGGCGGTTGCGGGGCCCTCTACGACGGTGTCTCACCCGACGGCACCACCTACGACCAGCCCAGCATCCAACAGATCCATCAGGCATACGGACGGCAGTTCCAGTTACCCCAGGAAGCCGCCCATAATGAGATCTGTGCGCAGATCGGTATGCTGCTGTTCTCGTGGCGGATGTTCCAGACCACCGTTGATCCGCAGTATGTCGACATCATCGAAACCGAGCTATATAACGGCATCCTCAGTGGTATCTCGCTCGATGGCAGGGACTACTTCTATACCGAGGCCCTGCGCCGCACGAAGGAGTTCCCCTACGTGATGCGCTGGCCCAAGCACCGTCAGCACTATATCTCCTGTTTCTGTTGTCCGCCAAACACCGTGCGCACCCTCTGCGAGGCGCAGGAATATGCCTACTCTATCAATAAGGATACGCTCTGGGTAAACCTCTACGGCGAGAACAGTCTGACGACCAAAGACCTTGAAGTGGAGCAGCATACCAACTACCCCTGGGACGGCCATATCACCCTGACTATCAAGAAGGCGAAGACATTGAAGAGCATCCGTATGCACATCCCTGGCTGGAGTACGGATATGACACTGAAACTGAATGGGGAACCGATCTTGGCAGAGGACCTGCGTCAGCCCCGGAAATGGAAGAAGGGCGACACGATTGAACTCGACCTGCCCATGGAGGCCCGACTGGTGGAAGCCAACCCGTTGGTGGAAGAGGCCAAGAACCAGATTGCCGTGATGCGCGGACCGATTGTCTATTGTCTTGAAGGACAGGACATTGAAGGAGGCCATCGCATCAACGACATCGCTATCCCAACAGACATCCAGTTCACAGAAAAGAAGATTACCATCAGTGGTCATGAGATGGTAGCCCTTGAGGGCGATGCGGTATTGGTGAACCAGTTGCCGTGGCACAGCAACATGCTCTACCGGGAGCTGCGACCAGCTAAGAAGCAAAAGGTACGTATTCGTCTGATTCCCTACTATGCTTGGGACAACCGAGGCATTCAGGATATGAGTATTTGGTTGAACAGATGATGAACTGGAGGCGGGCGATAGTATTGATGATGAGTTGCTGGTGTATGAATGCGCTGGCAACAAAGGAGGTCGCTGATTTCTTCGAAATAAGGATTACGCCGGATTCGTCGTTGGCAGATGCTGTGAGAAAAGCCAGAGAGATCAGACGGACCGGGAATTTGAAGGCAACCATCCATCTGGCACCAGGTGTCTATCACCTTTACGAACCCCTACGCCTGCGTCCTGAGGACAGTGGACTGACGATTGAAGGCAATGGTGCCATTATCAGCGGCGGTCAGGAGATCAACATCTGGAAAGAGCAAGGTCAGAATCTCTATGTGGCAGACATACCCGACTTCAACGGACGGCCTGTTGACTTCCGTCAGTTGTGGAGAAACCGAGAGAAAGCCATCCGTGCCCGCGATGTCGCGGACTTCGAACAGATGCATCGCATTCTGGCCTACGACAAGAAAAACCAGGTATTGTGGATACCCAAGGCAGCAGTTGCTTCCTTGCTCTATGATGACCAGATTAAGGAAAGCTGTGCGTACGTCGAGATGGTGCTGCACGAGATGTGGTGTACATCGAATCTGCGTATCAAGTCGCTCACGCCCCAAGGCGACTCCGTAGCCGTGTGTTTCCACGACCCAGAGGCAATGATACAGTTTGAGCATCCGTGGCCCTCACCCATGACACCCGATACAGGCCATCCCTCACCCTTCTATCTCACCAATGCCAAGCCATTGCTCGATACCCCTGGGGAATGGTATCATGACATCCGGGCGCACAAGCTCTACTACTATCCGCGTGACCATGAAAGCAGGATAAAAGTCTTGCTTGCGACTTACCCTGTTCTTGAGACCCTTGTCGAGGTCATCGGCACGGCCGATCATCCTGTGCAGGATATCACCATCAAAGGTGTCACCTTCAGTTACACCACGTGGATGCGACCCTCGGAGAAAGGCCATGTGCCCCTGCAGGCAGGCATGTACCTGACGGAAGCTTATAAACTGCGTCCACAGATTGACCGCCCCAATAATCACAAACTCGACAACCAAGGCTGGCTGGGGCGTGCCGATGCGGCTGTGGAACTGCGTTATGCGCAAGATGTCAGTTTTGAGGACTGCCGTTTCGAGCACCTTGGCGGTTCCGGCCTCGACTATGTGGTTGGCTGCAAGGGTGGAAAGGTCAGCAACTGCAGGTTCAGTGACATTGCCATGAACGGGCTGGTGGTCGGCAGTTTCTCACCTGAAGGACTTGAAACCCATCTGCCCTATCAGCCCGCAGACGCACGGGAGGTTTGCAGCGACCTGACCATTGAGCAGTCGGAATTCTATGATGTGAGCAACGAGGACTGGGGTTGTGTTGCCATCGCCGCAGGCTATGTCAGTGGCATCCATATCGAACACAACACCATCCATGATGTATCCTATACGGGCATCTCCTTAGGCTGGGGTTGGAACCGCGATCCGGTCTGTATGAAAGATAATAAGGTTCACGCGAACCTCATCTATAACTACGCCCAGCACATGTACGACTGTGCGGGCATCTATACCCTTGGCAATCAGCCAGGTACCGTGATCAGCGAAAACGTGGTACGCGACATCGCCAAGCCGAGCTATGTGCATGACCCCAACCACTGGTTCTATCTGTATACAGACGAAGGCTCTTCGAATATCACCGTCCGCGACAACTGGACCCCCAGTGAGAAATACCTCCAGAATGCCAATGGACCAGGGAACGTCTGGGAGAACAACGGGCCGCAAGTCAGCGACAGCATCAAACGAAACGCAGGAAAAAATAAGGTTCAATGAATAAAGCCACATGGATCTGGTATCCCGGCGACTTCGAAATCTGGCTGGGAAATATCTTCAACAACCGTCGCACAGAACGTGGGGCGATGTTTCCGCCGTTCTGGAAACAGGACTCGCACTGGGTGACGGTGGCGTTCTCTAAATGCTTTGAACTGGAGGAGAGCGAAACGATTGCCATCGCCTGTGAGGGACAGTTCAACCTTGCACTCGACGGGAAGTTGCAGTTTGGCATGCCAAAGACTTTTGAGATGCCTAAAGGCAGGCATCAGCTGAATATCAAGGTGTGGAATCAGGTAACGCCCCCAGCCCTCTTCATCGAAGGCAAGACCATCAAGACCGACAGTTCATGGCAGGTCACCTACGAAGATAAGATCTGGATCGATGAGAATGGGGTGGCCCATGGGTCTGGGGTGTATGTCCCTGCCGCCTCATGGCATTTCAACAGCATCGACACCCCACCATCAGCCTATCACCTCGAGCGTGAGGAACATTGTCCTGCATCTGGTGAGGCCATAACAACAAACGGAACCCTCTACGACTTCGGGCGTGAGACCTTCGGTTATCTGAAAGTGAAGGGGCTCAAGGGCTGTGTCCGTATCTACTATGGCGAAAGCCGCGAGGAAGCCCTCGACAAAGACCATTGCGAAACACTGGATGTCCTGCATGAGGGCGAGGCTTTATGCAGCAAGGCCTTCCGCTATGTCTACATCGAGAAAGAGGCAGGCGCCACCTACGACGAGGTGTTGATGGATTATGAATACGCTCCCTTCGACTCGCAGCAGAGCGGGTCCTTCCGTTGCTCTGACGAAGAACTGAACCGTATCTGGGAGGTGGCCGCCTATACGATGGACCTGACGACACGTGAGTTCTTCATGGACGGTATCAAACGCGACCGTTGGACATGGAGTGGCGATGCCATCCAAAGCTATCTGATGAACTATTACCTGCGTTTCGATACCGAGTGCGTGAAGCGCACCATCCGACAGTTGCGAGGCAAAGACCCCGTCACCGCCCATATAAACACCATCATGGACTATACCTTCTATTGGTTTAAGTCGGTGTCAGATTACTATGAATATACAGGAGATGCCGCGTTTGTCTGTGAGATGTGGCCTCGGATGGTGTCACTGATGGACTATGTGCTGAGCCGGACCAACGCCGATAGCTTGGCAGAGGGCAGACCCGACGACTGGATCTTCGTGGACTGGGTGGATTTCCCCATGCACAAGCGCGGCACCCTCGCCTTCGAGCAGATTCTCTTTGCCAAAGCCTTGGAAACGATGGCGCGTTGTGCAGAGATTGTATCAGAGTATTCGGAATGTTCAGATTACTCCGAACAATCAGAGTATTCGGAAAAGGCCGCCCATGTGCGCAAAAAAATCAAAGAGCTCTTCTGGGATGAAGAACAACAGGCTTATCTGCATGCCATTGAGGACGGTCATCTGAATCCCCAGGTCACCAAATTCCCCAATATGTTTGCCATCATCTACGGACTATCGGATGACAGCGAATGTCAGCAGATCATGCAGCATGTGATGCTCAATCCTGCTATTGCCCCCATCACCACCCCCTATATGCGTTTCTACGAACTGGAAGCCCTCTGTATGATGGGACAGCAGTCGAAAGTATTGCCCGAGATCAAAGCCTACTGGGGCGGGATGCTGCGCGAAGGTGCCACCTCGTTCTGGGAGAAATACAACCCTGAAGAAAAAGGCACCCAGCACCTGGCGATGTATGGTCGGCCATACGGAAAATCGCTCTGTCATGCCTGGGGAGCCTCGCCTATCTATATCTTAGGGAAATATTTCCTTGGCGTGAAGCCCACCAAACCAGGCTACGAGACCTATGAGATCCGTCCGACCCTCGGTGGTCTCAGCTGGATGGAAGGTGAAGTGCCGACACCCTTCGGAAAGATTTCCGTCAAGATGAACGACCAGCACATCACCGTCCGTAGTGATGGCGGGCACGGTACCCTTATCGTCGGCAGACAACGTATTGACATCCCTGCCGGAGAGGTTATTACTGCCGAAACGATTGAACACGACAACGACAGGCTATGAGACGAACGATACTACTGTGCATCACCCTGGCCATGACGGCAACAATGGCGGCTCGCGGGCTTACCATCAAGACTCGCGACAATGCTACTGAGCGCGAGAAATATGCTGCTGAATACCTGCAGAAGAAACTCACAGGCAAAGCGTTCGACGGCTATACGGTGACACTCAAACTCAGAAGCAAGACTGACCATTACACGCCCTCAACCCAAGGCTATCACATCACGAGACTCACCAGCCACCACATCACTATCGAGGGCTATGATCCCTCAGGGGTGATCTATGGTGCTGTAGAGCTGGCCGAGCGTCTCCTCAGTCGTCGTCTCACCAACACAGATATCAACGAATGGCCACAGATGACGATGCGCGGCACCTGCATCGGACTTCAGAAAACCACCTATCTGCCAGGCCATAGCGTCTATGAATATCCCTATACGCCAGAGAACTTCCCCTGGTTCTACGACAAAGAACTGTGGATACGTTACCTCGACATGATGGTAGAAAACAAATTCAATTCCCTCTACCTCTGGAACGGGCACCCCTTCGCCTCGCTTGTCAAACTCAAAGAATATCCCTTCGCTGTGGAAGTCGATGACGAGACCTTCAGCAAGAACGAGGAGATGTATTCGTTTCTGACACGCGAGGCCGACCGTCGGGGTATCTGGGTAATACAGATGTTCTATAATATCATCCTGAGCAAACCCTTTGCCGACCACTACGGGCTGAAGACACAGGACAGGAACCGTCCTATCACGCCGCTCATCGCCGACTACACGCGCAAAAGCATCGCCGCATTCATCGAGAAGTATCCCAACGTGGGACTCCTTGTCTGTTTAGGCGAGGCGATGGCCACCATCGAGGATGATGTAAAATGGATGAAAGAAACGATTATCCCTGGGATTAAAGACGGGCTCGCTGCCAGCGGTGTTAAGTCTGTGGCTGTGGCACAGCAACAAACACAACAGCTGCCACCTATCGTGTTGCGCTCGCACGATACCGACGGGCCGCTCGTGCTCCGCGAGAGCCTGCCGCTCTATCCGAATATCTACACCATGTCGAAGTATACGGGCGAGAGTCTGACCACTTACGAACCTGGCGGACCGTGGGGCGAGACACATCGCCAATTGGCCGATGTAGCGCCTGTACATATCGACAACGTACATATCCTTGCCAACCTCGAACCCTGGCGCTGGAGTAGTCCGCTCTTCATCTGGAAGACCGTCCGCGCCATGCATCGCGTACATCACTCGAAAGGCCTGCACCTCTATCCGCAAGCCTCCTATTGGGACTGGCCCTACACCGCCGACAAACTGCCTGATGGCGGAAGGCTCCTGCAGATAGACCGAGACTGGATGTGGTACAAGGCTTGGGGACGCTACGCTTGGAATGACTTTTATCCTGACGAGGACGACGAAGACGACGACTATTGGTTACAGGTTCTCTCCGACTACTACGACATCACTCCAGGCGCTGCAGCCAATCTCCTCATGGCCTACAACGAGGCTGGCGAGATTGCGCCAAAACTATTGCGTCGCTTCGGCATCACCGAAGGGAATCGCCAGACACTGCTGCTGGGTATGACAATGGCACAGTTGGTGAATCCCTACAAATTCAACATCTATTCTGGGTTTTACGAAAGCTGTGGACCTCAGGGCGAGAAGCTCATTGAATATGTAGAGAAAGAGATCAAAGGCGAAAAGCATGTGGGAGAACTGCCCCTTTCCATCGTCGACCAGTGTGTGCGTCACAGCAGGAATGCTGTAGACAAAATGACAAAAGCCATGAGGGAAAAGCCCACCCGTCATGCTGATGAGTGGCAACGGGTGTGGCAGGATTTCTGGTGCTATAATAAGTTCGCGATGTCGTTCCGCTGGAAGGTGATGGCCGCAGATCAGGTGCTGCTATATAAATGGACGAAAGACATCAAATACCTCGATGCTGCCGTGCCTCTGTTGGAGAAAAGTCTGGAGCAATGGCGCTACCTGAGCAGTAAGACCGACAGCATCTATCTCTACGCCAACTCGATGCAGACCTCGCAACGACGCATCCCCATTGGTGGCGACAACGGGCACTTCAAGACCTGGAGCGAGATGCTGCCGGTCTACGAGGCAGAACTAGAGGCCCTCAAAGCCAACATCGAGAAGCTTAAAAACCCCGTAGCTCAGAATACCGTGCCGCCTGCTGCTGTCAAGCCCGCAGTTGTTGGATATGTTGCTGTGGCACAGCAACAAACAGAACTCCGAAAAGGCGCCATCCTCTTCGAGAACCGTGAGGATACAAAAGTAGACTCACTCGCACCAGAACTCGTTGGGCTGCAGGCCCTCGTGCTGAACCGCGACACGACCCGCATTGTAGGCACATCCGTCACATTCGACACAGAGAAACCCGTGAAGATGCTCGTGGGCTTCTTTCAAGACGATGACCCCAAGTGGGCCAAAGCCCCCAAGCTCGAAGTGGATGCCACAGGCAATGAATACGGTCAGGCAGAGCCCATCCTCACAAATGCCATCAGCATCATCCAGATGCCCCTTGTGAATATCCATGCCTACCACTTCCCCGCAGGTCATCATACTATCAACCTGCCCAAAGGAATCATCATGATTGCGGGTTTCACGGCAGACTATATCAAGTCGCGCGACGTAGGACTGCAAGGCGTTGGGGATGAGGTGGACTGGCTATTTAAAAGGTAAAAAAGTAAAAAGGTAGAAAGGTAAAAAATGAAAGAATTGATTGCCATAAGAAACAGAAAGGTAGAGAGTGTTTTGCTCTTTTGCCTTTTTACCTTTATTCCTTTAGTGGCACAAGATATACCGCAAGAGACGATGCAGCAGATATTCGACGAAGTGCGCACACCCTATAAATATGGTTTGGTGGTCGCTCCTACGGATAACTATCACAAGATAGACTGTCCGACCGTCTTCCAGGAAAACGGCAAATGGTATATGACTTATGTGGTCTATAACGGCAAGGACGGCACTGACGGACGCGGCTATGAGACCTGGCTTGCAGAGAGTGAAAACCTTCTGAGTTGGAATACCTTGGGACGGCTGCTCAGCTATAAGGACGACAGCTGGGATATGAACCAGCGGGGCGGATTCCCTGCCCTCATCGACTGGACGTGGAATGGCGACTATCACATCGGCACGTATAAAGACCGCCATTGGATGACCTATATCGGTGGACATGGCACCGGTTATGAAGCCGTAAAGGAACCGCTGAATATCGGTCTGGCGTGGACTGCAGATGACGTCACTAAAGCCCATGAATGGCAGTCGTCAGACAAGCCCCTCCTGAGCATCAACGATAAGAAGGCACAATGGTGGGAGAAGCTTGTGCAATATAAGAGCACCATCTATGAAGTGAAAAGTGAAAAGAGAGAAGTGAAAAGTGATTTGGCACCAGAATTGGCAAAATATCGCTTCGTCATGTTCTACAATGCTGGCGGCATCAACCCTGTCAATGAGTTGAAGGCTGAACGCATCGGCATCGCCCTCTCCAATGACCTGAAGAAATGGAAGCGCTTTGACGGTAATCCCGTTTTTGCGAACGAGGTGAGTGGCATCATCACTGGCGATGCCCAGATTGCCAGGATAGGCGACTTCTACGTGATGTTCTATTTCATGGCCTACGACCCCTCACGCCCCTATAATGCCTTCAACACCTTTGCCGTGAGCCGTGACCTGATTCACTGGCAACGTTGGGAGGGAGACGACCTGATCTCACCCTCGAAGCCCTACGACGAGATGTTCGCCCACAAGAGTTACGTCGTGAAGCACGACGGTGTGGTCTATCACTTCTATTGTGCTGTCAACAACGATGGTCAGCGGGGCATCGCCCTCGCCACCAGCACCCCCATGGGACGCAGCAGCGTCCGCTTCCCAGCACCAGAACCCAAAGGCCACAGGAAAGCCACCTCCCTCAACGATGATTGGACAGCCCATTGTCTCGTCGGCCACGATACCATCCCTACGAAAGTCAATGTGCCTCACAATTTCGACGACTACTACGGTTATCGCCAACTGCACCACGGCAACCTGCACGGTTCTGCCATCTATCAGAAGACCTTCACGGCCCAGCCCCAAGAAGGCAAGCGCTACTTCCTCCAATTGGAGGGTGTCGGCACCTATGCCACCATTACCCTCAACGACACCGAATATCCCAGGGAGCTGATCGGGCGCACCGTCTATACCCTTGACGTCACAGAGGCACTGAATACAGGCAAGAATACGTTGCACATCCTCGTCGATCATCCAGCCATGCAGACAGAATCCCCTTGGGTCTGTGGCGGTTGTTCGTCGGAATATGGCTTCTCTGAAGGTTCACAGCCCTTTGGTATCTTCCGTCCTGTCACCCTTATCGAGACAGACAACGTACGCATCGAACCCTTTGGCGTACATATCTGGAACAACCAGGCTTGTGACAGCGTCTTCATTGAGACCGAGGTCAGGAACTACGGCACTAACCCTGTCAGCATCGAGCTTGTCAACAAGTTTGCCGAGAAGAGTGGCAAGACGGTCTTCCGACTGAGTGAACCCATCAGACTGGAGCCAGGCGAGACGCGCATCATCCGGCAGGCCACCCCCGTCGTCAACGCCCACCGCTGGAGTCTCGATGACCCTTATCTCTACACTCTCACAACGATGGTGAAGCAATCGGAGGTCCTCGACGACGTCATCACCCCTTATGGCATCCGCTCCATCACCTGGCCCGGCTTCGGATCCCCTGACCATCGTTTCTACCTCAATGGGGTTCGCACTTTCATCAACGGTACCTGCGAATACGAACACCTCTTAGGCAACAGCCACGCCTTCACTCACGAACAGATCGTCTCCCGTGTCAAACAAATCCGAAAGGCAGGCTTCAATGCCTTCCGCGAGGCCCATCAACCGCATAACCTCTATTATCAGCAACTACTTGACGAACAGGGTCTGCTTTTCTGGAGTCAGTTCTCGGCACATATCTGGTACGACACCCCGCAGTTCCGCGAGAATTTCAAGCGCCTGTTAGTGCGTTGGATCAAGGAGCGTCGCAACTCTCCCTCCGTCATTCTCTGGGGGCTGCAGAATGAGAGCGTGCTGCCCAAGGAATTTGCAGAGGAGTGTTCCGATATTATCCGCAGCCTCGATCCCACCGCCTCCACCATGCGTCTCATCACGACCTGTAACGGGGGCGAGGGAACCGATTGGAACGTCATCCAGAACTGGAGCGGCACCTATGGCGGGGATGCCAGGAACTATGACAACGAACTGCTTCGCGATGACCAGTTGCTCAATGGCGAATACGGTGCTTGGCGCACCATCGATCTGCACGGTGATGACAAGTATAGCGAAGAGTCATTTACCAAACTCCTCCATCTGAAGGCCCGTCTGGCAGAAAAAGCTTTTGCGGACACAACAGGACAAGGCGTCTGCGGCCATTTCCAATGGCTCTTCACCTCGCACGACAACCCTGGACGTACACAACCCGACGGCGCTCTGCGACGTGTTGACAAGATCGGTCCCATCAACTACAAGGGGCTCACTACCATCTGGGAAGAGCCAACCCCGGCCTATTATGCTTATTCAGATTACTCCGATTACTCTGAGCATTCTGAAAACTCTGAAAGAATCCCCATCGCAGCCGACCGCAACACCGACCTCGTGAAAGGTGCCTCCGGCTACCACTACCTCTACCGTATCAACTGCGGCGGTGATGCCTATATGGACGAATTCGGACAGCATTGGCTCGCCGATGACACTCTCTACAGCCACTCCTGGGGTCAGGATTTCGAACAGCATCCCTATCAGGCATCGCAGCGTCATATCACTGAAGACATCCGAGGCACCCATAGCGACGAACTCTTCCAGTTCTTCCGTTTCGGGCGCCATCGTCTGTGGTATGATTTCCCTGTTCCCGATGGTAACTATCGCCTCGAGCTCTACTTCGCAGAACCCTGGCACGGAAAGGGCGGCGGTATCTCCGACGACTACGAAGGCCTCCGCATCTTCGATGTCGCCGTGAATGGCGAGACGGTCATCGATGATCTCGACCCCTGGGCAGAAGCCGGCTATCTCGGTGCCATGAAACGGATTGTTACTGCCAAGGCGAAAAACGGTCGTCTGCGAATCTCTTTCCCAGAGGTCAAAGCCGGCCAGGCCATCATCGCAGCCATCGCCATAGCCTCCGTTCAGTCTGTCGCTGTGGCACAGCGACAAACAAAACCATCTTCCTGGCATGCCCTCGATACTGACACCATCGCCAAACTCCCAGCCTCTGAACTGCCTCAATCTATCGAGCCCCGTCCTGCTACCGTCTACGAACCTCAGAAGGCCAAGAAAGGCCAGCCTACAACCTTCATCATCAAGCCGGGTCTGGGTCAGGAGTATGCCCTTCGCTTCCGTTATAAGAACGCCACAGGTACACCTGTAAAAGCCCGTATGACCATCACCGACTCGAAACGCATCATCCTCGTCGACAAGGAGATATCCTTCCCCACGACACCGAATAAGTTCAAGATGCTCAGCACCACAACCGGTACACAGATCAATGCCGGTACCTACATGCTAACCATCGAAGCGCAAGACATAGAATTTAAAGACATAGAGATACAATGAGAAAGTGTATTTTACTTTTTTACCTTTTTGCCTTTTTACCTTTACTCGCTGAGGACTGGGAAGACAACCACGTGTTGCAAATCAACCGTGAACCGGCACGTGCCTACTTCATACCTTACGCCCAACAGAAAGGCGACCGTCAGTTGTCCCTCAACGGCACGTGGAAATTCCGATGGACGAAGACGCCCGAGGAAAGAATTATGGACTTCTATCTCACCAACTACGACTGTTCCAATTGGGCTGATTTCCCCGTTCCTGCCAATTGGGAAGTCAACCAAACCCACAGCTACGGCACCCCTATCTATGCCTCTGCCGGCTATACATTTAAGATTGACCCGCCCTATGTGACAAAAGAGCCAAAGAAAAGCTACACCGCCTACAAGGAGCGCAACCCCACAGGACAATACAAGCGCACCTTTATACTCCCCGATAGTTGGGCAAGTTGCCGTGGCACGGCAACAAACAAAACAGTAGGCCAAACCTTTCTGCGTTTTGAAGGTGTGATGTCGGCTTTCTACGTCTGGATTAACGGTCAGCGCGTGGGCTATTCACAAGGCTCGATGGAGCCCTCCGAGTTTAACATCACCCCCTATATCAAGCATGGTGAAAACCAAATCGCCATCGAGGTATATAAATACTGCGACGGCTCCTATCTCGAAGACCAGGACTTCTGGCGCTTTGGTGGCATTCATCGCGACGTACTGCTTTACCACACCCCCAATGTCCGCCTCCGCGACATCGCCATCCGAACCATGCCTTCAGAAGAGACTGACGAGTGGAGCCTTGCCATTAATCCCCAATTCTCAGTCTATAACGACGAGACCGGCAAGGGCTACCGTCTTGTCGCGACCCTCTTTGACGGTTCCTCCTCAGTTTGTTGCGACTCTGTCTCAACTGCTGAGGTCCTAGACCTCGACCATAAAGCCGCCCGCATGAACGAATGGTATCCTCAGCGTGGCTACCGTAAGTTCAAGCGTATGGTACTACACGTCAAGAGACCGCGACTCTGGAGTGCCGAAGTTCCCAATCTCTACACTCTCCATTTGCAGATCCAGGACAGCCTCGGCACCATCATCGAGCAGGTCTCTCAAAAAGTGGGCTTCCGCGACATCAAGATAAAGGACGGGCAACTGCTCATCAACGGCAGTGCCATCAAGATCCGTGGTGTCAACCGGCATGAGCACGACCCCTATACGGCCCGTGTCATGACAGAGGAGCGTATGCTCCAGGATCTCCATCTGATGAAGGCCGCCAACATCAATGCCGTACGCCTCGCCCACTACCCCAACTGCCCTCGCTGGTACGAGTTGTGCGACAGCATCGGCATGTATATCATGGACGAGGCCGACTGCGAGACACACGGTCTGCGTGGCACCCTTGCCTCCACATCCGACTGGGCTGATGCCTTTATGGATCGTTGCATCCGCATGGCTGAGCGCGACAAGAACCACCCGAGTATCATCTTCTGGAGCCTCGGCAATGAGAGCGGCTACGGCCCCAACCACGCCGCCATGTCGGCCTGGCTCCATGAGTTCGACCCTACCCGTCCCGTACATTACGAAGGGGCTCAAGGCAATCCCGATCCCTCAACCGTCGATGTCATCAGCCGCTTCTATCCACGTGTCATGCAGGATTATCTCAACCCTGGCATCCCCGAAGGCAGTGACGAGGAGCGCGCAGAGAATGCCCGTTGGGAACGGCTCCTGGAGATTGCACAGCGCGAGGATGACCATTGCACATGGATAGGCTCCGACGGCGGTCCGCGCCCCGTGCTCACCAGCGAATACGCCCATGCCATGGGCAACGCCCTTGGCAACTTCAAGGAATACTGGGATGAGATCAACAGTCATCCCCGTATGCTGGGCGGCTTTATCTGGGACTGGGTGGATCAGGGCATCATTCGCGGCGACTCCGTCTTCTATGGCGGTGACTTCGGCGACCAGCCCAACCTGAAAGCATTCTGTCTGAATGGCATCGTGATGAGCGACCGCACGCTGACCCCGAAATACTACGAGGTGCAGGCCGTCTATGGGAATGGGCCAAAGGCGTTTGCAGAGACCTCCGCACCCAAGCCCAAACCCTCGAAAAACAGAGCGTTATCGGCATCGCTTATTGCACTCGTTGGTTCCATCAAAACACAATGCTTCCGCGCACCTACAGACAACGACAAGAGTTTCGGCAACTGGCTGGCCAAGGACTGGCAACGCTGTGGTCTCGACACATTGTACATCCCTGTAATCACTGAGCAAGACGGCAATGAATTTGCCTTTACGTTTGCGATTCCCGACTCACTGCCTCCATTGCCGCGTCTCGGCATCCTTATCGAACTACCGCGCGAGTATGAACAGCTGACTTGGTACGGCCGTGGCCCATGGGACAACTATCCTGATCGCAAGGTATCATGCCCCATCGGACTATGGAAATCGACGGTCAGCAAACAATACGTTCACTACCCGCGTCCGCAGGACTCTGGCAACCACGAAGACTGCACGATGGTGGAACTTCGTACCAAGAAAGGAAAGAAACTCCGTATCGAGGCTATCGACGAACCCTTCTCCTTCTCTGCCCTGCCCTATTCTGCGCAGTACATCGCCAACAAGACTCACGACTACGAACTGGAGGATCAAGGTAAGACTTACCTCTCTATCGACTGTGCCGTCCTCGGACTTGGCAACAGCAGTTGCGGTCCAGGCGTGCTCAAAAAATACGCCATTGACAAGACGAAACCCCACACCCTCCGCCTCAGGATTACTTTTGCAGGCAAATAAAGTACCTAACTTGCTTGATAAATATTTGTACAGAATTCTTGGTAATCTGACGGATTATGACTATATTTGCAGCAAATTTGAAAATATAGGAAATTATGAAAGCAATAAAAATGATTTGCATGGGTGCACTTTTAGCAGGATGTAGTGCGGCTCCTGATATGGAGCAGCAGATTGACGAACTCTACAGCAAGATGTCGCAGGAAGAGCGCATCGCCCAGTTGAAGAGTATGTATATGGACGACCTGTTCGACGAGCAGGGGAAATTAGACACGGCGAAGTGCCGCGAACTGATTCCCAACGGCATCGGACACTTCTCGCAGTTCTGTCTGCAACAGCCGCGAGACCCCAATGAGCTACGCGACCATGCTGCAGCCATCCAGGACTGGCTGATGCACCACACACCTAACGGCATACCGGCTTTGTTCCATGAGGAGGTGCTCTCGGGTATCAATACCGTGGGGTCGACCATCTATCCCCAGCAGATAGGTCAGGCAGGTTCGTTCAACCCGGAGTTGGCAGAACTCAAGACCCGTCAGACAAGTACGCAGTTACGAAAGATGGGTGGCATATTGGCGCTTTCGCCAATGGTCGATGTCTGTCGCACACCCAGTTTCAATCGTTTGGAAGAGTCGTATGGCGAGGATGGCTACCTCTCTGCCGTGATGGGAACAGCCTTTGTCAGGGGCCTCCAGCAGGGCGACATGAAGCAAGGCGTGGGCGCCTGCTCTAAGCACTACCTCGGCTATGGCGGTGGCGGCGATGCCGAGGAGAAGGAACTGATGGAAGAAATCCTTCTGCCTCACGAGACGATGATCCATCTTACCGGCAGTGTGGCCGTAATGCCGGGCTATCACGATGTTCATGGCACAAGATGTGTGGCCAATAGTGAGATCCTTCAGGATATCCTGCGCGACTATGTAGGTTTCGACGGCATGGTGGTGAGCGACTATACCGCCATCGACCAGATTCCAAACATCGACTCTACTGTTGAAAAGGCGGCAGCAGCTATCAATGCGGGCAACGACGTAGACTTCCCCTTCGGTGCCAACTATCAGTATCTTCAGGAGGCCATCGATAAGGGACTTGTTAAGCCCGAGGTTCTGGAGCGTGCTGTCAAGGATGTTCTCCGCATCAAGTTCCGCGCAGGTTTGTTTGATAAGGAGAATGCTTATCTTTATGCTAAGGAAGACATCAAACTCGATACACCCGAGGAGCGCCAGACGGCCTACGATATCGCAACCCAGTCGGTTGTGCTATTGGAGAACAATGGTGTGCTGCCTTTGAAGGATATTAAGAAAGTATTGCTCACGGGGCCTAACGCCAATACCATCTGGGCGATGTGCGGCGACTATACCTACCCCGCCATGTCGTACTTCTGGAAGATGAAGGATTATACATCGGAGGATCCCCATATCGTAAAGCTGCTTGAGGGTATGACCTCTCGCAAGCCAGAGGGCGTGGATGTGATGTACACCCGTGGTTGTGACTGGACAGAGGAGATTGAGACGAAATACGGCGAGCTGGGCGACGCTCGCGCCTGGGAGTACAACCTGCTACACCGCAAGGTGGACGCGGGTGAGAAGGCCGACAAGACAGAAGCACTGAAGATGGCCCAGCAGGCGGATGTGATTATCGCTGCTATGGGTGAGAACGTGATGCTCTGCGGTGAGAACCGCGACCGTCAGGGGCTGCGTCTGCCAGGCAAGCAGGAGCAGTTTGTCGAGGAACTGGTCAAGACGGGTAAGCCTGTGGTATTGGTAATGTTCGGTGGTAGAGCGCAAGTGGTGTCTGGCTTGGCAGAGAAGTGTGCTGCCGTGATCCAAGCCTGGTATCCCGGTGAGGAAGGCGGCAATGCCGTAGCCGACATCCTCTATGGCAAGGTATCGCCCTCTGCCAAACTCTCTGTAAGTTATCCGAATACTGAGATCTATGAACCCATCTGCTATAACCGTTCTACGGAAAAGGATCCGCGCGTACAATGGCCTTTCGGCTATGGCCTGAGCTACACGACATTTGACTATAAGAACCTGAAGATAGCGGAGGGAACCTCAACAGCCGACGAAAGTATCAGCCTTGAATTCGAGGTAACCAATACAGGAAAGCTGACTGGCGACGAGGTGGCACAGATCTATCTCTCACCCACAGCTGACAATCAGCAGATCCGACCCATCCAGTTGCAGGGCTTTGCCCGTGTGTCGCTCCAGCCAGGTGAGACCAAGTTGGTAAAGGTGAAGCTCTGGACAGAGCAGTTTGGCTATTACAGTCATCAGGAGCAACGCCAATGGAACATCCAACCAGGCACGTTTATCGTGAAGGTCGGTGCGTCATCAACCGACATCCGACTGCAGGAACAAGTAACGCTGAAGGGCGAGCCCGTGGTGAAGCCCATAAGAGCGCACTACTTATCGCTTCTTGAACAATAACGTGGCGAGGAACCCGATGAGGAAGATGGTCGTGGTACCGAGTACGATGGCAAGATAGCCATGTAGGCGGATGCCCGGCAGGTGCCACATATCGGCCAACGAGATCCAGGCAATCACCAATACACCGCACACGCAGCCAAGCAGGGCTGCGGTGCGGTTGATTGTTTGTGGAATACAGCCCAACAGAAAGAGGCCCAACATACCGCCTGAGAAGATGCTCGACAGCGTCCACCAGGCATCGATGATGCTCTCCACGCTTAGCATGGCAATGGCGACAATGATACCTAACACGCCAACGAAGACACTCGAGAAGCGGAGTACTGCCAGGTGATGCCGATCAGTGGCGCCACGGAAGAAAGGCTTGAAATAATCCGTCAGCACAATGGTGGCGGCACTGGTGACACTCGTGGAGACCGTGCTCATGCCAGCCGCAAAGATCGAAGCAATCAGCAAGCCCCGCAACCCTACCGGCAGTTCGCTGACGATGAAGTACGGAAACACATAGTCGGGCTTCGCTGCAATCTCGGCAGGCAGCAGTTGCGGATTGGCGGTATAATAGCTGTAGAGGGCAGAACCAATTAGAAAGAAGAGGGCAGAAACAGGGATAAAGAGGTAACCGCCAAAGAGGGCTGAGAAACGGGCATCGCGATCGGTCTTGGCAGCATGGTAACGCTGCACGTAGTTTTGGTCGATGCCGTAGTTCTGCAGGTTGATGAAGATGCCATAGATGAGACAGACCCAGAACGTCGACTTGGTCAGATCGAGGGAGAATTCACCCAATGAGAACTTGTTGCCCGTTGGGGCGTTGATGGCCAGGTCGAAAGCCTGCATAGGTCCCTCGGGCATGCGGAATAACAGCAGACCAAGACATAGCACTGCTCCCCCGATGAGGATGACACCTTGAATGGCATCCGCCCAGATAACGGCCTTCAGACCTCCCAGCATCGAGTAGATGATAATGCCAATGGAAGTGAGGATAATGACCGTATGGATGTCCCACCCCATGAGGATGTACATCGGCACAGCGAGCAGGTAGAGGATCGATCCCATGCGGGCAATCTGTGTCAGCAGATAACAAGCCGAGGCATAAAGCCGTGCCCAGGCGCCGAATTTCTCTTCAAGGAAGGTATAGGCCGACACCGATCCGCTCTTACGATAGAACGGCACGAAATATCTGGCGGCAAAATAGCTGGCGACGGGGATGGATAGCGAGAAAACAAACGCGTTCCAGTCGGCAGCAAAAGCCTTGCCAGGATAACCGATATAGCTAATGCTCGACACATAGGTGGCGAAGATCGACATACCCACCACCCAGCCTGGTATCGAGTGACCTGCCGACGTGAATTCATCGGCAGAACTTCCCTTCCTGAAGAAGCTACAGCCGAACACCACCACGCCAAGGGTGAAGACCAGGAAAACGATGAAGTCTATCGTATGCATAATTTCCCGTTTTCGATAGGGAGAGCATTGAGGGCCATGCGAATTTTATCACGTTCAGGCGCATCGAACTTATAGAAAGGCGAAGCCACGAAATCATCGTTGATGATGCCCAGCAGAGACAACGCACATTTCAGACCTTTCAGATAGCTGGAGCCGTGCTTGCCAACGGTATAGATGGTAGTGCTGATCTGCATGATATACTGCTGGAGCTGACGCACACGAGCCAAGTCTCCTTGACTGGCAGCATCATACATAGCCACATAGAGTTCTGGGAACATATTGGCACCACCATTGATACCACCATGTGCCCCAAGGAGTATGCACTCTCCGGTGATTTCCTCAGGACCGACAAGCATCACAAAGTCCTGACGCTCCTGCATCTTATACATCACCGACTGGAAATAGACGGCATTGGCCGATGAGTCCTTGAAACCGATGACCTGCGGATTCTGCGCGATACGTCGCACGGTATCGGGTGCAAAACTCACTTTCACATGCGAGGGCATGTTATAGAGGAACACGGGCAACGGCAACTGAGGTACCAACTCCTCGTAGAACTGGGCCAATTCCGGTTGTCCGGTAGCGAAATAATAAGGCGGTGCACTCACCACTCCGTCGGCCCCGCAGTCGGCAGCCACCTTGGCCAGACGGATACTCTCCACAATACTGGTGTCAGTGATACAAGCCAACAAGGGCAGACGACCGTGGTTGATACGACACGACTCCTTAATCATCTGTTTTCGGACATCGTAACTCAGGCTTTGTTCCTCACCTGTGGTTCCAAGGATGAACAAGCCATGTACACCACCTGCAATCAGGTGTTCTATCAAACGTTCGAGACTCTCAATATCGAGGGTCTTGTTATCTTTCAACGGGGTTACAAGTGGCGGTATGATGCCACAAAGAGGTTTATTATGAATCATTCCACAGCCTTTTTTTTCTTAAATGACGATTCAGCAGGCGTTTTGTAACGTTCTGAGGGGGTACAAAACATAGAAGCGATAGTCCTAATATAAACGATAGTCCTAATATAAAAGGTAAATAAGAAAGATGAGAAAAGTAATATTCTGCCTTCTAGCCCTTTTACCTTTGCCAGTCTGTGCATGGGCGCAGGATTATAATACCCATCGCCTGTATCTGAGCGGCACGGGCTGTGACGATATGGTGGAATGGGATTTCATGTGTACAGACGGACGCGACAGTGGTAAATGGACAAAAATCGGGGTGCCCTCATGTTGGGAACTGCAGGGTTTCGGCACCTATCAATACGGCATGCGCTTCTACGGCAAGGCCACGCCTGAGGGTATTGCCAATGAGAAGGGACTATACAAGACTGCGTTTACATTGCCAAAGGCTTGGGAAGGTTGGCAGATACAATTAGTTTTCGAGGCCGTCTTTACGGATGCCAATGTGACGATTAACGGACGAAAAGCCGGCAATGGGCTCTATCAGGGCGGTTTTACGAGGCATAATATCGATGTGTCTGACCGTGTCTTCTTCGGTTCAAAGAAAAACCGCCTTGAAGTAGAGGTGGCAAAGGAGAGTGCCAATCCGCAGGTGAACTTGGCTGAGCGACGTGCCGACTATTGGAACTTCGGCGGCATCTGGCGTCCTGTGTTTATCGTTGCCAAGCCTGCCCGAAACATACAGCGGGTTGCCATCGATGCCAAGGGCAACGGACTCTTTTCGGCTGATGTCTATCTGAACCGCGCCGTCGACGGCTCGAGGGTGAGTGTCGACATCATCGATTCCCAAGGAAAGACGGTGTCAACAAGCCCCACCTATATCATTGCCAGCGACAAGGCCAAAATAGAGATCCGCACAGACAATCCGAAACAATGGAATGCCGAGGAGCCAAATCTCTATACGGCCGTCTTCAAGTTGGCAGACGCCGATGGGAAGGCCCTTCATGTGGAGCGCCAGAAATTCGGTTTCCGCACCATCGAATATCGTCATACATATGCTGGCGATGAGGAGGATGGTGTATTTATCAATGGTCAGAAAGTGATAATGAAAGGTGTGAACCGTCATTCGTTCCGTCCTGAGAGTGGCCGTACATTATCCAAGGCGAAGAACATCGAGGATGTGAAACTCATCAAATCGATGAACATGAATGCCGTGCGTCTGAGTCACTATCCTGCTGACCCAGAGTTCCTTGATGCCTGCGACTCACTCGGCCTTTATGTGGAATGTGAACAGCCTGGCTGGCACTGGGCTCACGAAACCATCGTGGGCTCGCAGATTGTCGAGGAGATGGTGACACGCGACGTAAACCACCCCTCGATCATCTTCTGGAGCAACGGCAATGAAGGCGGCTTCAATGAAGAGCTCGAGCCGATATTCGCCAAGTTCGACCCCCAGCAGCGTGTGGTACTCTATCCCTGGGCGAACCGCAATGGTTTCGAGACCAAGCATTACCGTTCATGGGGCGAGACGGCTGAATATATGCGTCAGAAGGAAATCTTCATGCCAACGGAATTCCTGCACGGTCTCTATGATGGCGGTCATGGGGCTGGATTAAAGGACTACTGGAGACTGATGATGTCGAATCCGCGTTGTGCTGGCGGATTCCTATGGGACCTGATGGACCAGGCTGTGGCCAGGACGGATATGAATAATATCCTCGACCCAGTAGGCAACTTTGGCTCAGACGGTATTGTGGGGCCTCACATGGAGAAGGAAGGAAGTTTCTATACAATCAAAGAGGTGTGGTCACCCATCCAAATTACAGCTTCGAGTTCTGAATTCGCAGCTTTCAACTCTCAGCACTTACTTCTCGGCAAAGAACTCAATATCAAAAACACCTACGATTTCACCAACCTGAAAGACTGCTCGCTGCGCTACCGCTGGATTGACCTGCCGTACTATGGTGGAACAGAAGAGAAGGTTGTTTCCGAGGGTACGATAGCATTGCCAGCGGCTGAGCCCGGCGAAAGCGTTACCCTTCCATTACCGAAAGGTAACGGTGCCATGCTCGAGCTCACCGCCACTGACCCGCAAGGCCAAGAGGTGATGACATGGCGTTTTCTGAAAAAGAACCAGTTCCCTTCAGATTTCTTATTTGGGGCAGTTTCTCAAACTAAAGCCGAAACAGACAATACACTCACAGTAACAGTAGGCCCAAACTCTTACACCTTCTCAAAGAAGGACGGGTGCCTCATGAACGTAAAGACTGCTAAGCACAGCTATAATTTCGGCAACGGCCCACGTTTTGTGGCAGCCAAACGTGCCGATCGCAGCGATGATGGTTTCTATAATCACGATGACAAGGAGGCTTTCCAAAAGAAAACACAATATACAGAATATGCTGACCAAGGCGTATTTGATGGCTTTGAACTGGAAAATGGACATCTTATAGCCCACTATCGTCACGGCAGTCTGCAGACTGTTGAATGGAGGTTCTTCGATGACGGCAGCGTTTTGCTTTCGACCAATGCCACGTTCAACGGTGTGGTAGATATCATGGGCATCTGCTTCGACTACCCAGAAGCACTCGTCAAGAGTAAGCGGTGGGTGGGACGTGGCCCTTACCGCGTATGGAAAAACCGTATGGACGGACCCCAGTACGGCTACTGGCAAACTGACTACAATGATCCTATTCCGGGCGAAAGCTGGGAGTACCCCGAGTTCAAGGGTTACTTCGCCGGTGTTGAGTGGATGCAGTTGTTAACCAGCGAGGGCGCCATTGGTATCTCACCATCCCACAGTCTACAAGAACCCTTATTCCTCGGTGTATTCACCCCACGCGATGGTCGTGATCATCTGCTTTACGACCTGCCAGAAACAGGTATCTCTATCCTGAGAACTATTCCTGCCGTTCGAAACAAGGTAAACACCACCGACCTGAATGGTCCGTCGGCACAGCCAAACTGGGCAATGGGTAAAGAAAATATCAGTGCTATCTTAAGGTTTGAATAATATGCGACGTCTCCTTCTTTCACTTACCAGTATTCTTTTTTCGTTAGGTGTAAGCAGTACTGACACTGCCAAGCCCTGGACTTTCTGGTATTGGATGTATGGGGCAGTTTCTGAGGCAGGCATCAAGGCCGACCTTCAGGCAATGAAGGACGTAGGACTGGGTGGTTGTTACCTGATGCCCATCCGAGGATGGGAAGAGAAGCCTGATTATGAAGGCGACGTTCAGCAATTGTCACCTAAGTTCTGGGAAATGGTGGACTATGCATTGCAGCAGAGTGACTCCCTCGGTCTGGAAATGGGTATTCATATTTGCGACGGCTTCGCCTTAGCGGGTGGCCCTTGGATATCGCCGGAAGAGTCAATGCAGAAAATCGTGTTCTGCGACACGGTGATTAGCGGGGGACCACATCATTTCCTGATGCCCAAGCCTCAACACTACCAAGACTATTATAAGGATATTGCCGTCTATGCTATTCCCCTTGACCATCATCCAGCATTCGACACCTATCATCTCAGTTACTCCCCTCAGGTAACTATCAATGCGAAAGGAGTCATCTGTGCCGATGAACCTTGCTGGATTCAGTATGAGTTTGATGAACCCACATTGGTACGCAACCTCGAGATAGAACCATCTGGCACAAATATCCAGTGTCAAAGACTGTTGGTAAAAGCCTCTGACGATGGCGTCTTCTTCCGTACCGTCAAACAACTCACGCCTCCACGTCAAGGATGGCAGGAGACAGGCTTCAACTTCACATTCTCCATACCTCCGACCACAGCCAGGTATTTCCGTTTCGAGTGGACGCCAGAAGGCACAGAGCCAGGCGCAGAAGACCTGGATGCCGCCAAGTGGAAGCCCGTGCTGCGACTGAAGGGCATCAAGTTCTATAGTTGGGCCCTTATCGACAATTGGGAAGGCAAGGCTGGTTATATTTGGCGCAGTGCCCCTGAGGCTACAGAGGACGATCTGCCCTTTACCGACTTCCTGCGACCACAGGATATCATCTGTAGGAAGATGAATGGTGACGAACTATCAATCGACCTGCCGGAAGGCACTTGGCGCATCCTCCGCATGGGTCATACCTCTACAGGACATACCAACGCCACAGCTGGTGGCGGTAAAGGCCTGGAATGCGACAAATTCTCCGAAGCTACGGTCAAGAAGCAAATTGCCAACTGGTTTGGAGCATTTAAGGAACGTCCTCATGCCGGCATCATAAAGTATCTGCACGTCGACTCATGGGAGTGCGGTTCACAGAACTGGAGCAGAAACTTTGCCCAGGAGTTTGAGCGTCGCAGGGGCTATGACATCCTTCCCTTGCTGCCTATCTATGCCGGCGTGCCGATGAGGGGAGGCGAAGAGACGTTGAGAGACATCCGCAATACTATCGATGAACTGAAAAACGAAGTGTTTTTCAAGACCGTTCGCGACTGTGCCCATGAGTATGGTGTGCTATTCTCTGCCGAGAATGTGGCCCCCACGATGATGAGCGACGGCATGAGCCACTTTCGTTATACAGATATCCCTATGGGGGAATACTGGCTTAACTCCCCCACTCATGACAAACCCAATGATATGCTCGACGCCATTAGCGGGGCTCATGTCTATGGCAAGAACATTATCCAGGCAGAGGGATTTACGGAAGTGCGAGGTGTATGGGATGAGACACCAGCAAGCATCAAGTCATTGCTGGACCGTAATTTCGCCTTGGGCATGAACCGTCTGTTCTTCCACGTCACTGCCCATAACCCATGGCTCGACAGAAAACCAGGCATGACCCTCGACGGTATCGGTCTGTATTTTCAAAGGGACCAAACGTGGTTCCCCGAAGCCAAGGGCCTCGTTGATTATGTCACCCGTTGTCAGACACTCCTGCAAAAAGGAAAACCTATGGTGGACATCGCCGTCTACACAGGTGAGGAATTGCCTTCCCGCGCATTGACGCCCGATAAGCTGGTGCCGATGCTGCCAGGTTTGTTTGGAGCAGATCGTGTGCTATCCGAAAGACAACGCCTCGCCAACGTCGGACAGCCGATGGAGGAAAGTCCCGTTGGCGTAAAGCATTCTGCCGGCATCATCGATTTGAAAGACTGGATCAATCCCCTGCACGGTTATCAGTACGACTCGATGAACAAGGATGCCCTGCTCCATCAGCCTTTCAATTATAAGGTCTTAATCGTGCCAACAGGTGTTTTGATATCAAAGGAAGTCAAAGACAGAATTGCCCAATTGCAAAGACAAGGAGTGCTTGTTATCGACAAACCCTACCATCAGGCAACATTTAAGACTATCACCACAGATGTAGTGGTGCCCGAAGGCATCGCCTACACCCATCGTTCGGATAAGGACTTCGACATCTATTTCCTCTCGAACCAGACCAATCAGGAGCAAACCTTCTCGCCATTGTTCCGACATAAACACGCCCATAAAACGGTATATAATCCGCTGACGGACGAAAGCAGCCCTTACGAAGGGACTATTACATTGCCACCCTATGGCTCGCTGTTCGTTTGCATGGGGCTCAATTTTCATTCCCAGGCTGGGAACAATTCACTCCCAAGGCGGGAACAGATTATTCCCACGGTGGGAATAAATCCGCAGCCTTGGGACATCGCTTTCCGTGAGTCAGGCATGACATTGAAAAGTCAGCAGCTCTTCGATTGGAGTCTGCATGAGGACGACAGGATTCGCTATTTCAGTGGACACGCTCGCTATACGACGACTTGGGAATTGAAAAAGAACCAGGTACCTCATGGTCGTGCGTGGTTGTCGCTACCCAACGTGAAGGATATCGCCCACGTCTGGATCAACGGTAAGGATTGCGGCATAGCCTGGACAATGCCTTATGAGGTGGAAATAACAGGCACCTTGCAAAAAGGCAAGAATACGATAGAAATCGAGGTAGTGAATACATGGCACAATGCCCTACGCGGTGTAGACCAAGGTAAGGCACCCTACGAGGGCATCTGGACGAATGCCAAGTATCGTACGAAAGGTGATGGTTTGTTACCGGCAGGCCTTCTCGCAGAACCGGAAATCAAAACAGAGAAATAATATGAGAAAACTAATCTGCGCCATCCTTGCGCTTATAGGATTAACAGCGAATGCTAAGGTCAAGTTACCTCAGTTCTTCAGCGACAACATGGTGCTGCAGCAGCAGACGGAGTGTAACATCTGGGGAACGACAGACCAAGGAAAAGATATCATCATCATCACATCCTGGGATAATGAGGAGTATCTTGCTAAGACAGATAAACAAGGCCATTTTGAGATAAAGGTTAAAACACCAGAAGCTGGAGGCCCTTTCAATATCGCTTTCAGTGATGGAGAAGAACTCCTCGTACTTGATAATATTATGATTGGCGAGGTATGGATATGCTCCGGGCAGTCGAATATGGAGATGCTGATGAAAGGCTATAAGGCGCAACCTGTTGAGGGTGCGACAGAAGAATTGCTCTCCTGCATAGACGATGAACTACGATTGTTCTATGCCAAGCGATTAGCCTCATTGGAACCCCAGCAAGACCTCGCTGGCTCATGGCTGGAGGCAAATGCAGCCAGCGTACGTGAGTTCTCTGCTACCGCCTATTTCTTTGGGAAAGCTCTGAGAAAGACTCTTGGCGTGCCTGTAGGTCTGATCTGTACTGCATTTGGTGGTTCCGCCTGCGAAGCCTGGATGGCGGCTGACTGGTTGAAAGCCTTCCCCCAGGTTCAGCAGACCATCACGGAAGAAGACGTGAAGAAACTACAACAGCGTTGTCCGACGGCCCTCTACAACGGACAACTGCGCCCCTTGATCGGCTACGGTATCCGAGGTGCCATCTGGTATCAGGGTGAGGACAATGTGCCCCGTTACGACTTCTATGCTCCCCTACTCTCCCGAATGATCCAAGGATGGCGGTCGGAATGGCAACAGGGCGATTTCCCCTTCTATTACTGTCAGATTGCCCCTTTCGACTATAGTGTCACAGATTGGGCGCTCTACAACAGTGCATTGCTCCGAGAACAGCAGGAAAAAGTCGAGACGATGGTCGACAACTGTCGTATGGCGGTACTTCTGGATACAGGCATCAAGGATGTCATCCATCCTCGCAAAAAGCGTTTGGCTGGCGAACGTCTCGCCATCCTCGCCCTCGCCAATACCTACGATGTAAAGGGCTTGCCTGACTTCGCCAAATATAAGGAAGTGGAATTTAAGAATGATACGGCTGTCGTCAGTTTTGACCGCTCAAAGGAGTGGGTCTATTTCGAGAACGGCTCTACGTCGAAGAATTTCGAGGTTGCCGGTTCAGATAAAGTCTTCTATCCTGCCACGAAAGTCTGGGTCAATCGCAATCGCGTCTATGTCATCAGTGACGAAGTGAAAAAGCCTGTCGCTGTGCGCTATGCTTGGCGCGACTGGGTGGTTGGCGACCTTATGCACGATGGTTTGCCCGTTTCTTCTTTCAGAACAGACAATTGGTAAACGATGATGAAAAGGCTTCTCTCCATCCTCTGTTTCATAAGTACATTCGCAGTCGTCAATGCCGACTATATCCCACGCGACTACGTCTGGACCTCGCAAAGCCGGAACGCCAGCGAGTCGATGCCCTGCGGAGGTCACGATATCGGTATGAACGTATGGGTGGAAGATGGTGATGTGCTCTTTTACATTCAACAGGGTGGTTGGTTCGACGAGAACAATACGCTTCTGAAAGCGGGTCGCTGGCGTCTTCATTTTGACAGTAGGTCTCTCGACAGCAAAGATTTCGAGCAGCGGCTCAATCTCGACGAAGGCGCCATCTATATCAAAGGCGGTGATCTGGAAGTGAGAATCTGGGCTGATGTCGAGGAGCCCGTTGTGTATGTTGCGATGGCATCGCAACATGCAGAACAGGTCACACTCAGCTACGAAAGCTGGCGCTACAAGGACCGCCCTGTGTCGAAAGCCGAATGCCAACAGTGCTCCTATAAATGGATCATCCCTAAAGACTGCAAGACTTTCGCCGACAGTATCATGGCCGAAGGCGACAGACTGACTTTCAGCCATCAGAACAGGAAAGAGACGGTGTTTGACTTCACCGTAGAACGGGAGCGCATGAACAGTGTGAAAGACCAGCTCTATAATCCTATAGGCGGGTTGAAAATGAAAGGGGTGATGTATGCTCCCGGCTTTCATTATGCAGGTATAACTACAGGAGATTATGCCGGCACTGACTATCAGGCATGGAACTATTCCTGCAAGGACCTTCAGTCCTCTTGCATCATCATCGATCTGCGCTATCTGAACCATCAGCGCTACGAGGAAACGGTCATCGACGGTTGTGGCACTGTAGCTCCGTACGCATTCCCCTCTCTGAAAGCCAGCGACTCACACAAGCGCAGCGCACAATGGTGGCATAACTTCTGGCAGCGCAGTTGGATACAAATAGACACCGATGACGAGGCCGCTCGTACGATGGTACGCAACTACGAACTGATGCGTTATCTGCTGGGCTGCAATGCCTATGGTCAATGGCCCACGAAATTCAATGGCGGACTCTTTACGTTTGACCCCGTTTATGTGGACTCTACTGCCACTTTCACTCCCGACTACCGCAAATGGGGCGGCGGCACGATGACAGCACAGAACCAACGACTCGTCTATTGGCCTTTGCTTAAAAGTGGCGACTACGACCTCCTCCGATCTCAGCTCGACACCTACCTGCGGATGCTACCCAATGCCGTTGCATGGTCACGCCAACATTGGGGACATGAGGGGGCTTGTTTCAGCGAACAAATCGAAAACTTCGGACTACCCAACCCCGCTGAATACGGCAAGCATACCGATGACAGCGACTGGGGAGTGGAGAATAACAAATGGTTAGAATATGAGTGGGACACTGCATTGGAGTTCTGTCAGATGGCTGTACTAATGCGTCCATGGTACCCCGATTCTACGTTAGAAAAGTATCAGGCACTCATCGACGAGACCCTGCGTTTCTTCGACAAGCACTATCCAAATCTTATCATCTTCCCTGGCTCCGGTTGCGAGACGTATAAGATCGCACGCAACCCCTCCAGCACCATTGCCGCCCTTCATGCAATGAAAAACAGTCTCGACAACATTGGTATAGACACCAGTATCATTCCCGATATCCCTCTGCAGATCATCGACGGTGACACCTGTATCGCTCCTGCCGAGCACTGGGAACGCATCCAGAACACCGAGACGCCCCAACTCTATCCTGTATTCCCTTGGCGCATCTACGGTGTGGGAAAACCGCACCTCAACATCGCCCGCAATACCTATTTTAAGGATCCGCACGCCTTGGAGATGCGCAGTACGAAGGGCTGGAAACAAGACAACATCTGGGCTGCCTGCTTAGGTTTGACCGACGAAGCGAAATGCCTGAATACCGAGAAGTTAAGCAATGGTCCCTACCGTTTCCCTGCTTTCTGGGATGCTGGGTTCGACTGGGCACCTGACCACAATCGTGGGGGGGCCGGTATGATTGGTCTGCAGGAGATGCTGCTCCAGGAAGACCTCGACCACAATCCCATCCTCTTCCCTGCTTGGCCCCGCGAGTGGAACTGCCGCTTTCGTCTCTATATCTCAGGTCAGCGCTGCGTCGACGGGGAGATTAAAGATGGAAAAATCACTTACACCATCGATGGCGTTGATTACTCCAACGATAACGAATTAATACCTTGACGACGATGAATAGATTCCTTAAACGATTCCTCCTTCTGGCCTGTATGGCGGTCAACTGCGCCAGTGCAAAGCTCGTCATCCATAAGACCCTCTGCAATTACCAGACGGAACCGATGGCTATTGTCGATAGCAAGGAAAAAATCCGTGTAGGATGGCAGTACACCGATGACCAGAAGGCGCTAGCCATGCAAGAGGCTTATCATATCATCGTCACTGAGCGCCACACCGGACGGATAGTCTATGACCGACAGGTTGCTACCGACCAAAGCCAGTTCATCGAACTCCCGCACCTGAAGTACAATACGTTCGGCTATCAGTGGAAGGTCAGAATCAGTCAAGGCGGCATTTTCTCTGACTGGAGCGAAGAACAGACCATCCGTGTGATGCCAGAAATGAAATCCCCCACATGGATCGGTGCCATCACCAAGAAAGATGCACACATCCCAGAAGGTCGCTGGAGCAACACTGAATTTAACAGCGATGCTTTCAAGAGCCAGTGGGTCAACGTCGATACGCTCTCTACCAAGAGCATCGTCCTTCGCAAGAACTGTCTGTTTCAGAAAAGAATCATCGATGCCATCGTCTATATCTGCGGCTTAGGCCATTATGAGTTTTACATCAACGGCAACAAGATTGGCGACAGCGCGTTTGCCCCCTTGTGGAGCGAATACAGCAAGACGGTTTATTACAACATCCACGATGTCACAACGGCTTTGGAACGTAGTGGTCCCAATGAGTTTGCAGTACTGCTGGGCAATGGTTTCTTCAACGTCCAACGTGATGGTCGCTACAGCAAGCTCCAGACGAGTTTCGGCCCGCCGCAACTGTTCTTCCGCATGGATATCACTTATGAAGATGGCTCGAAGGAACAAATCGTCAGCGACGAAAGCTGGAAATGGGAATTGAGTCCGATTACGTTCAATAGCATCTATGGCGGTGAGTCTTACGATGCACGCTTGGAAACAAACCCTCAATGGAAGCCCGTTGTTATCACTGAGGGACCAGGAGGCATCCTCCGTCCAGAGACCTGCCAGCCTGTCAGGATAATGGAGCATTACAACGTAGCCTCGTGGAATTCCGCGACTTCTGTAGCCGACATGGGGCAGAACCTTGCAGGTTTCCCTGAGATCACCGTCAGCGGACAACGAGGACAAAAGGTCAAACTGCTGGTGGCTGAACGGCTTACCCCGCAAGGCACCTGCGACCAAAGTCAGACGGGTCGTCCGCATTATTACGAATACACACTAAAAGGAGGAAGTCAGGAACTGTGGCATCCCCGATTCTCGTACTATGGCTTCCGATACATTCAGATAGAGGGCGCGGTGATGGAGGGACAGCCCAACCCCGACAAGCTCCCCGTCATCCATCGTCTCCGAAGCTGTTTCGTCTACAACTCCGCTGCCGAGACCTCGTCGTTTTGGTGCAATGACGAACGCTTCACAAAGACCCACCGACTCATCGAGCGCGCTGAGCGCAGCAACATGCAAGCGGTGATGACAGACTGTCCCCACCGCGAAAAACTTGGCTGGTTAGAGCAGGACCACCTTTGCGGACCGTCGCTGTTCTACAACTACGACATGACGCGTCTCGTACCGAAGATAATTCGCGATATTGTAGACTCGCAGAAGCCCAACGGCATGGTGCCAACCACCGCCCCACAGTACGTCAGCTTCGGCAATCTCTTTGACGACTCGCCAGAATGGGGTTCCACTCTTATCATCCTGCCTTTCCAGTATTATGATATGTATGGTGACTCGACGCTGATTATAGATAATTATGTGCCGATGCGCCGCTATGTAGACTATCTGACCTCCCGCGCTGAGGATGGCATCGTGAGTCACGGCCTTGGTGACTGGTACGACTATGGCCCAGGGAAAGCCGGATTCTCGAAAAACACGCCAGTTCCCCTCGTCGCGACAGCCCACTATATCTATGACCTGCAACTCATCACTGAGGCCGCACAAATGACAGGTCGTCAGACTGATGTGAAGAAATACGGTACGCTCTACCATAAGGTGGTTGAGTCCTTCAACCGCCACTTCTATAAGCCCGACTCTTGCTACTACGGCTCGGGCTCGCAGACCTCGAATGCCCTACCGCTTTTCCTCGGCATCTGCGGTGAGAACAAAGCCACCGTACTGCAAAGTCTCGTCAACGATATCCACGCTCACGGCGACCGCCTGACCACCGGCGATGTCGGCAACCGCTATCTTTTCCGTGTGCTGGCCGACAACGGTCAGAACGCGCTGCTCTATAAGATGCTGAACCACGAGGATACACCAGGCTACGGTTTCCAGATTGCCCAAGGCGCGACGACACTCACCGAGCAGTGGGATCCACGTGAAGGTGCTTCGGAGAACCACTTCATGCTGGGGCAGATCGACGAGTGGCTGTTCCGTTCACTCAGCGGCATCCGCCAAAAACCTGGCACTCATGGTATGCGCCACCTCATCGTCGACCCGCAACCCGACTGCGGCATCACCAACGTCCGCACCACCATCCATACCCTCTATGGCGAGGTGAAGGTGGACAAGCGTTGGGGCATACCCACCGACAGCAATCTCAGAGTGACGATCCCTGGCGGCTGCGACGTGCAGATACGCCGTCCGGGTGAGATCACAGTCCATGAAGGCGAGAGCTTGCATGATGCCCTGCGTCAGGCTCGCGAATGGCGGCGCACAAACGACAAGCGAGCCCGCGACGGCATCGTCATCAACGTCAAAGCAGGCCGCTACTACATGCAGGAGCCCCTATTCATCCGGCCCGAGGACAGCGGCACAGACAAAGCACCGCTGCTGATCCGCGGCGAGGCAGGAGCCATCCTATGCGGCGACCCGCGCCAGACGCACACGCAACTCTGGCCGGAAGAGGGTATGGCACAGATGCTCGGCTTCGAATCCGAGACCCGCACCATCACCATCCCCACACCGCCGAACATCGATGACCTGCGGCAATGCGAATCACTCGAGATGGTGGTCCACCAACGCTGGGCCATCGCCATCCTCCGCGTCAAAGACATGCAGGTTGAGGGCGACCGCACCATAGTAACGTTCATGGAGCCCGAAAGCCGTCTGGAGTTTGAGCATCCCTGGCCGCAGCCCGTCATCGGCGGCGAGAAGGGCAACAGCTCGTTCCTATTAAGAACTACCGAGCAACGCGACGGCATTGAACAGCTCCTAGTCATCGACGGCGCCAAACTAGTCACCATCGAAGGACTCACCTTCGAGAATACCTGCTGGAACCGCCCGTTGCACAAGGGCCATGTAACGCTGCAGAGCGGTTTCCCACTTGTCGACGCCTACAAACTGAAAGAACATGAAGGCCTGCCATGGGACGAAGGTCTCGAGAACCAGGCATGGATTGAGCGCCCCGTCAGTGCCGTTACCGTGCGTCATGCCGAGGGCATCATATTCGAGCGCTGCGTCTTCCGTCACCTCGGTGCGACGGCCCTTGACATCGAGAGCATTGAGGGCTGCGACATTACCCGTTGTTCGTTCAACGACATTGGCGGCACCGCCATCCTCGTCGGGTCCTTTGCCGAGAGTCCCCGCGAGGTACACCGCCCCTACACAGACCTCGCCGCGCAGTGCCACGACATTGCCATCTGCAACAACACCATCACCCACGCTTCGCAGGAGGACTGGGGTGCTGTCGGCATCGGCTGCGGCTATGTCAGCGACTGCCTCATCAAAGGCAACGACGTCAGTCACCTGAACTACTCCGGCATCTGTGTCGGATGGGGCTGGACACCACACGACACGGGGATGCATGGCAATGCCATTACCGAGAACCGCATCACCGACTATGCCCGCCAGCTCTACGACGCCGGCGGCATCTATACCCTCTCCTATCAGCCTGGCTCGACGATCAGACGCAACGAGATCAGCACACCCACCGTGGCCCCCTATGCCACCAATAATCGTGCTTTCCGCATCTATCTCGACGCCCGTACCGACGGCTTCAGCATCATCGGCAACGCCACCGGAACCTCCGGAAAGTCCGGAGAAGATCCACGCCCTATCCGTCGTAACGAGATTGGCGACAATCACCCTGGTCCAAACCTTATTTTTGAAGAATGAAACAGACCAACTACCATCTCTTCGACTTCATGGACTTTGATCCTTCAATGCAGAAGAACGAAGCCCTTTGGAAGGCCCATGCCCCATCAAAAATCACTGAGAAAGATGGCGACATCATGATCACCATCCCCTATCAGAAGCAACTTCAACAAGAAGATATGGCACCAGATTTAGAGGCCAGGCAGCAGAGTTATGACCTCATCGTACGTGCCTATGAACCTAATATCATCCGTCTGTTCACCACTATGGCTGACGATGAGATGCTCGACAACGACGAGATGCTCCATTACTCTCCTGAGATCAAGCGTATTCCCCTCCGTTATGTCTGTGGCGATGTTATCGCCACCAACGGCAAGACCCTCGCCACCATCAATCTCAGTGCTCCCGTCACCGACCATTGGAGCGACTTGCTACCAGCCCCCCAACCAGCCCCCTTTATCACCTTCTACCCTGATGGCGATCAGACAAAGCCCATCGCCCTCAGCGATGATCATTTCTCACCGCCTCGGTATGATGCCCTGCCACTGGGTTTTTGTTCAGTTAATACAGGTAATGAGCGCGCCACGATTTCTTTCCGTTGTGAGGCAGACGAATGCTTCGTTGGCACGGGCGAGCGTTTCCGGAAAATGGACCTCAGCGGACAGACTTTCCAAATGAAGAACCAAGACGGCCAAGGCGTGAACAATCGTCGTTGCTACAAGAATATCCCCTTCTATCTTTCAAGTAGGATGTACGGTTGCTTTTTCCACACCTCCGACTACTGCAAACTTTCGATGGCTGACCATTCCACTCGTAGTGTGCAGTTCCTCAACGATCACGCTACCCTTGATGTCTTCCTCATCGGAGGCATAACCCCAGAGGAGATTCTTCGTGGTTATCGTATGCTTACTGGTTTCCCCTCGATGCCGCCACTTTGGAGCTTTGGCATCTGGATGAGCCGAATGACCTATTTCTCTGCCAATGAAGTCGAGGATATCTGCAATCGTCTACGAACAGAGCACTACCCCTGCGATGTGATTCATCTCGATACAGGCTGGTTTCGTACCGACTGGCTCTGTGAATGGAAGTTCAATCCGGAGCGATTCCCCGACCCCGAGGCGTTCATCCAACGCCTCGCCAAGAAAGGCTTCAAGATTTCGCTCTGGCAATTACCGTACGTGGCGCAAGGCGCCGAACAGATGACAGAAGCAAAAGCCAACTATTATATTAGCCAGCCCCCAAAAGAAGTCGGGAAATCTGGAGATTCAGGAGAATCTGGTGCCTCAAATTTCTCTGCCCTCGACTACGCCGGCACCATCGACTTCACTTACGACAAAGCTACCGGCTGGTATAAGAACACACTTCTGAAACCCTTGCTCAAGATAGGCATCAAATGTATCAAGACTGATTTTGGCGAGAATATCCATATGGACCATCGCTATCATGCGATGCCACCAGAACGACTCAATAATCTTTATGCCCTACTCTATCAGAAGGCCGCCTACGAGGTGACGAAAGAAGTAACTGGCGACGGCATCATCTGGGCACGGGCTGCCTGGGCTGGTGCCCAGCGTTATCCCCTCCATTGGGGTGGAGACTCTGAGTCTTCGTGGGACGGGATGGCAGGTTCCCTCAAAGGAGGTCTCCACTTCGGACTCTCCGGCTTTGCCTTCTGGAGTCATGATGTACCAGGCTTCCACTCTACACCCGATTTCATGAACTCCCCCCTTGATGAAAAGGTCTATGTACGTTGGACACAATTTGGCGTCTTTACCTCCCATATCCGTTATCATGGCACTTGTAAACGTGAGCCTTGGCACCATCCTGCCATCGCACCGATTGTGAAACGCTGGTGGCAACTGCGCTATCGCCTTATACCTTATATATTGGAACAATCACAAAAAGCCTGCAAAAGCGGACTCCCCATGATCCAAGCCCTGTTGATCCGTCATCCGCAAGACCGTCAGGTGTGGCATATCGATGATGAATACTATTTCGGTCAGGAGTTTCTGGTTTGTCCTGTTATGAACAGTGAGAGCCGTCGTGACATCTACCTGCCCGAAGGTCTTTGGGTGAACTTCTTTACAGGAGAGCGTCTGGAAGGTAACAGATGGTATTATAACATAGAGGTACCCCTCGATGAAATGCCCGTCTTCGTACGTCCCAGCGCCATCATCCCTCTCTACCCCGATGAGGTTGATTCCACCGACGATATGGATCTGTCGCGCAGTATCCGCCTTACCATCTCCCGAGATTATAAAGGTCTAAAATCAATAATCTAAAATCTATAGTCAAAACCCTACAGTCAACATGAATACCCATTACATGCAGGGCCTCGACTGGCTCATCTTAAGTGCCTACTTCGCCATCCTCCTCTCCATCGGTATATGGGCCAGTACGAAACGGAAGAAGGAGGGTTCGCTCTTCCTCGCAGAACGATCCTTACGCTGGCACCATATCGGTTTCTCCATGTGGGGCACGAACGTCGGTCCATCAATGCTCATCGCCTCGGCATCCGCAGGATTTACGACGGGTATAGTTTCTGGTAACTATGCCTGGTATGCCTTTGTGTTCATCGGCATGCTGGCCTTCGTCTTCGCTCCACGATACCTCGGATCGCATGTGCAGACACTACCTGAGTTCATGGGACTACGCTTCGGACAATCTACGAGAAATATCCTCGCTTGGTACACCATCGTCACCATTATCATCTCCTGGCTTGCACTCACTCTCTTCGCAGGCGGCATTCTCATCCGTCAGGTCTTCGATATACCCATGTGGGCATCAGCCTTAGTGCTGTTAGTGATTTCTGCTTTCTTCACGATGCTTGGTGGTCTGAAGGCAGTGGCTTATACCAACGTTTACCAGATGTTGTTGCTTATTATCGTATCGGCCATCCTTACAATCGTAGGCATCAACCACGTAGGTGGCATCTCTGCATTGGTAGATAAGGTGCCCAGCGATTACTGGATACTCTTCAAGCCCAATAGTGACGAGGCTTTCCCGTGGTTGCCTATTGTTTTAGGCTATCCAGTGATGGGTGTCTGGTTCTGGTGTACAGATCAAAGTATGGTTCAGCCAGTATTAGCCGCGAAGAACTTGCGCGAAGGGCAACTTGGCACCAACTTCACGGGTTGGCTGAAGATTCTCGATGTGCCTCTGTATATCCTGCCCGGTGTCATCTGCTTCGCCCTATTCCCTACGCTCGACAATCCTGACAAAGCCTATCTCACGATGGTTGAAAATCTCTTCCCTGTAGGTATGGTTGGATTGGTCTTTGCAGTTCTCACAGCCTGTCTGGTCTCTACTATCGGTTCTGCGCTGAATGCCTTGAGCACCATCTTCACCATGGACATCTACGTGAAGAAGTTCCATCCTGAAGCCTCGCAACGACATATCAACTATGTGGGACGCATCGTCACTGTCGTAGGTTCCATTCTGGCCATCGTGCTCACCGTTGCCATCGACAACGTCAAGGGTCTCAACCTATTCAACATCTTCCAAAGCGTGCTAAGTTTCATTGCCCCACCGATGACTGCCGTTTTCCTGTTAGGCGTCTTTTGGTCTCGCACCACCACCCGTGCCGCCAACTTCGCCCTCACCATAGGTACGGCCTTCAGTCTTATCGTAGGCATCCTCTATCTATGGGGACCGCAGTCTGATCTCTGGCCGCATTTCATGATGCTCTCTTTCCTGCTTTGCGTCATACTGATCATCTCGATGATCGGCATCTCTTTCATAGATAAACAGCCTGTTGCCAATGAAACGGTGAAAATAGCATCCGTTCAGAATCATCTATCACGACAGGTTGTCACGTTGTGGCTATTGCTGACAGCCGTAATGGTTGGCCTGTATCTCTTCTTTAACTAAGGAGAGAAAGTATGCGTCAACCTTTATGACAGTCCTTCGATCTCGCCGTTCACAATAGTGATGCGTTCAGCCTGTGGACTCTTAGGCAATCCTGGCATACGGAGCATATCACCAGCGATGGCGACAATCATCTCGCTGCCACAGTTCAAGATGACATCGCGGATACGGATGGTAAAGCCCTCAGGCGAACCGTAACGCGTGGAATCGGCTGAGAAAGAAAACTGCGTCTTAGCGATGCAAACGGGGTAGTGGGCAATAGCACCATCATCATCGGTAAAGGTGGCTCGCAGGGATTCAAGCTTCTTCGTTACCGTCTTGCCGTACTCAACTGCCGATGCGCCATAGATACGCTTACACACTTTCTCAATCTTGTCCTCCAGACAGTCGGCCTCCTTATAGGTGAAGTGAATGGGCAGCGGCTGTATCCGGTCGATGGTATCCACCACCTTCTGAGCCAGTTCCACTGCACCCTCACCGCCTTTCAGGAAAGCTTCGTTGACGGCAAAGCCCACACCTAAGTCCTCGCAATTCTTGCGCAGGATGTCGATTTCTTCGTCGATATCGAAATCAAAACGGTTCAATGTCACGATGACAGGCTGTCCGAAACTCAGCATATTGTTGATATGACGGTTCAGGTTCTTCAAACCCTCCTTCAGGCCCTTGGTATTCGGTTCCTTGATATGGTCGAGGGCCACGCCACCATGCATCTTAAGGCCCTGGGTAGTAGCCACTATCACCACAAGTCGAGGCTGCAGACCAGCCTTCCGGCACTTGATATTGAAGAACTTCTCTGCGCCGAGGTCAGCACCAAAGCCGGCCTCAGTAACCACATAGTCGCAGTAGCTCATGGCCATCTTCGTAGCCACCAAACTGGAACAGCCATGGGCGATATTGGCGAAAGGACCGCCATGAATGAAGGCCGGCGTGTTCTCAGTGGTCTGTACGAGGTTCGGGTTGAGGGCATCTCTCAGCAAAACCGTAATGGCACCTGCCACACCAAGGTCTCTGACGCGGAAGTGTTTACCATCGGCAGTAATGCCCAGCACAATATTCTCTATGCGACGCTGCAGATCGGCCTCGCTGGTGGCCAAGCAAAGGATAGCCATCAGCTCAGAAGCCGGTGTGATGTCGAAGCCCGTCTCAGAAACCACGCCATCGCCCCTCAGTCCTGTCACTACATTTCGCAGGGCCCGGTCGTTCACATCGAGCACACGCTTCCAATAGATTTCACGCAATGAAAAGCCCTCTTTGCGATGCTGGTAGATATAGTTGTCGAGCAGGGCGCTAATGGTATTATGGGCCGAGGTTACGGCATGGAAATCGCCCGTGAAGTGCAGGTTGATCTTCTCCATCGGCAGCACCTGGGCATAGCCGCCACCAGCAGCACCGCCCTTAATGCCAAAACAGGGGCCAAGCGATGGCTCACGTAAGGCTACAGCAGCCTTCTTCCCAATCTTGTTAAGGCCCAGTGTCAGACCTATGCTGACAGTGGTCTTGCCAATACCTGCCTTTGTCGGACTGATGGCTGTCACCAGAATCAGCCGGCTTTGTCTGACTTTCTCCTCGTTGATGAGTGTCACTGGCACCTTGGCCATATAACGTCCGTATGGCTCTATCTTCTCTGGGGCTATTCCTAACTGTGCAGCAATGTCGCCAATTGGCTTCAGCTCGCATTCCCGTGCAATCTGTATGTCGGTCTTCATTTTGATAATAATTGTTTCTATTTCAAATTAAAAAGCAAGCGATGTAGCAGATGTTACATCGCTTGCTTTTTAATATTCATCTTCGTTGAATAGAAAATCTTCTTTTGTAGGATAGTCGGGCCATATCTCCTCAATACTCTCGTAGACATCACCCTCATCTTCTATTTCTTGCAAGTTCTCGAGCACCTCCAAGGGAGCGCCTGAGCGGATTGCATAATCAATCAATTCGTCCTTGGTTGCGGGCCAAGGTGCATCTTCCAATTTTGAAGCCAATTCCAGTGTCCAATACATAGTCGTTAAATCTTAAAAGCTATAAAATTAATCACTTCAAATCAGCTTTCGCTGAATTTGCCCGCAAAAGTACACATTATTTTCTTATTTGCAAACATTTTGCCAAACAATTTCACTTTTTCCTTCGTTAAAATTTATTATTTTCGCCAAAACGAAGAGATAGTCACTCAATCTGTTAACGTACTGCTGCATTTCAGGAGCTATTTGCGCTTCTTCTGACAAGGCAGCGATACGACGTTCGGCACGGCGACAGACCGTTCGGCAGATGTGGGCCTGACAAGCTGCAGGGACGCCTCCTGGTAAAATAAAGCCTTGTCGCTCGGGCAATTGCTGCATCAAACTATCGATGCGCTGCTCAACTAATGCGATTTCACCATCAGCCAAATGAGCAGAAGGATAGAGCGGTGTCTGTCTCTGGTCTGTAGCCAGATGAGTACAGACATTAAAGAGATTGTTTTGAACCCTGATTATGAAGTCGCGCTCTTCATCTATCTTTAGCATGGAAACAAGCATACCAAGATGAGCACTCAGTTCGTCAACCGTTCCATAGGCCTCTAAACGGATATGACTTTTCTTGATTCTCACACCTCCAACCAGACTTGTCTCGCCCTGGTCGCCCGTACGTGTATAAACCTTCGTTATTTTCATAATAAGTTGTCAGTTAGAAGTTTATAATATAGTTTTGCTTATGTCTCCTTTTATCAAACATCACAATGCCGCAATAATAGAGATCGAATGTCACCCCTGTCCGCTCATCGGCTACAATCTCACGCCAGAAAGCCCTATTATTCCTGATAGCTTCCACAATCAGCACAGAATGGTTCTCCACCTTATTATATATAGCAGCTAAACGACTACGATAATCACCTTCGAGCGTCAGCCTTATCAGTTCCGAAGAATCTCCGAACTCCGCTTTCCGACATCCAGATTGCAGATATTGTTGGAAGCCGTCGCTCTCAATGACACGGGGCTGCAGCCAGTTGGCAATACGGAAATAAAGAAATCCCAACTTCCTGGTGAGCCATTCATCCCCTTCGCCCAACATCGCATATTGATAGTAGGGCCAATGCTCATTGATGACATAACGCACCAGCCAATAGTCCGTAGGCGACTGGACGCCGAAACCACGACAATGACCGATACGCGTCAGCCATACAAAGGCATGTCGGATGCGCTGCATCGCTGTGATGATTGTAATCATGTGGCAAATTTACACACTTTTTCCGAGACAAACTCATAATTATTGTTAAAGTTTAAGCCGTTTCCATTGCCGAATGGAAAATAGCTCATATCTTTGCGATATCAAATTGATATCATAAATAATCAACTTTTTAATACTTATCATTATGGAAAATAAGGAATATACATTCAAGGGAACGGTAATGAACGGCTTTCTGATGCTGTTTGTCAACCTCGCAGTTCTGATTCTTGCAATCGTAGGCATCGTGTACAGCATTATACTGCTCGACGGCAGTGATGGTGCCCGTGGAGGCTGGTTGTTAGGTGGCAGTTTATTGTTGTTGCTTGTTGACATTTTAATGTGGTGTGGTTTGATGATGCTGGAGCCCAACGAGGCCAAGGTTACCACATGGTTCGGCAAATACAGCGGCACTTTCGCACAGACGGGATTCTACTGGATTAATCCTTTCTATGGCACCAAGAAAGTGTCCCTGCGAGCTCGTAACCTCGATGCAGAGCCTATCAAGGTAAACGACAAGACGGGTAATCCTGTCATGATCGGCTTGGTTCTTGTCTGGAAACTGAAAGACACCTACAAGGCCCTCTTCGAAGTGGACTCGCAGACAATGGCTGCCAATCCCAACTCAGTCGGCTCAGACACCAAAGGATTGATGAACGCCTTGGAGAACTTCGTCCGTGTGCAGAGCGATGCTGCCCTGCGTCAGGTGGCTGGCCAGTATGCCTACGATGACGAAGACACCAAAGGGAATGAGCCTACCCTCCGTTCGAGTGCTGATGAAATCAACGAACAGCTGGAGCAGAAACTCGACGAGCGTCTGGCACTGGCAGGTATCGAAGTGGTGGAAGCCCGCATCAACTATCTGGCTTATGCACCGGAGATTGCAGCCGTGATGCTTCGCCGCCAGCAGGCATCAGCCATCATCACAGCTCGTGAGAAGATCGTGGAAGGCGCTGTTTCGATGGTAAAGATGGCACTCGACAAACTCTCGAACGAGAATATCGTCGACTTGGATGACGACAAGAAGGCTGCAATGGTCAGCAATCTGCTCGTTGTGCTATGCGGTGACGAGTCTGCTCAACCGGTGGTGAATACAGGAACGCTGAACCATTAATCTATGGCAGAGAAAAGTACCAAAAGTTTTATCCTCCGCGTAGATACCGAAACGATGAACGCAATTGAGGCCTGGGCTGCGGACGAGTTCCGCAGCACCAATGGCCAGTTGCAATGGATTATCACGGAGGCTCTGCGCAAAGCCAAACGCCTGCCCAAGAAGAAAAACCAGACACAAAACAATGAAGAAAATAAATAAGAAAGAATATGAGTAAAATAAAGCTTAATGTTGTGCATACTTGGAATCATGCTCTACATCGCCATCTACACTTTGGCTCTGAAAGATCACGACAGCATCCTGCCGGTTCTTATTATTGTTGGTCTGATGTTTGGCGTGTCGATAGTATTTACGATACTGTTGTATAGAGCAAAATAGTTTTTACGAAGATAGTAAAAACGAAGAAGCCCTGGGTCATTCTGACTCAGGGCTTCACTCTTTAAAGACGGCGGCCTCCTACTCTCCCGCATTGCATTGCAGTACCATCGGCGCAGGCGGGCTTAACTTCTCTGTTCGGAATGGGAAGAGGTGGGACCCCGCTGCAATAACCACCTGATATGGGGTTTGACAACTTGCACACAAGACTGCGCGGTCAGACCCATCGTCATAACCATCTACAACTGAAAGAATGAAACATGCGAAAGTATTCGGGCAATTAGTAGTGCTCGGCTTTGACGTCGCCGTCTTTACACCTGCACCCTATCAACGTCATCGTCTATGACGACCCTC
>JAFZCU010000202.1 GCA_017556145.1 Prevotella sp.
ACTTCAACCTGTGTGAACTGCTCACGATGACCGTTGCGCTTACGAGAGTCCTTGCGGCGCTTCATCTTGAACACAATCACCTTGTCGCCCTTCACGAGCGGGTTCACTACCTCACACACTACCTTTGCTCCCTCAACGGTCGGAGCACCTACCGTTACTGCACCGTCAGCATCTACGAGCAGCACCTTGTCAAATTCAACAGTCTTGCCTTCTTCGGCATCCTTAATGTGGTGAACGAAAAGCTTCTTGCCTTGCTCCACCTTGAACTGCTGACCCTGAATCTCTACAATTGCGTACATTATTTTTTATTGTATTAAGGGGTTTTTCCGCGAGGCGGCGTACGTCCGTACACACTTCACTCTGCCCCAACGGACTCAAATCGGGGTGCAAAGGTACTAAAAAGAAGTGAGAAGTAAGAGGTGAGAGGTAAGAAGTGATGTGTTATTTAGGAAAGTTTAACACTTTGCGTAGGGGTAAAAAATAAAGCGACGACTTTCGCAAGCAATCGCTCCATATCTTCAATAGGTATTAGCATTCTAAGGTAAAAAGATTGTTTTCAGGATAACGGGTGCAAAGTTATAGGTTATTTTTGGAACACACAAACTTTTTCGTTATTTTTTTTAGACGAAACACCCCGTGTGCCCGCACAACCAATAAATTTATAAAACGTTAACAAAAAAATGTGTGCAAACGTTTGATTTGTATTCTATATGGTCATCTCTCCACGTATGGATTGTTGCATAAGTTGTCTGACCGTTTCAGGGTCATTCGGATAGTGTGACTGCAGGAACATGAGTTTTGTCACAGCACTCTCTACCGTCATGTCGCGTCCGCTGATGACACCAGCCTCTTGAAGATGATAGCCGCAGTCATACCTTGACATCTCAACAGCCCCCTGTAGACATTGGCTGATATTGACGATGATTTTCCCATTGGCGGTTCCTTCCTTGAGGGCTTGCAATAGCCAAGTCGATTGTGGGGCATTGCCGCTGCCGAAAGTACGCATAACAATGGCCTTCAGGTTAGGTGTGTGAATGATATGCCTGATGAGATCTTCGCGGATACCTGGAAACAGCGAGAAGATGATGACATTGTTATCCAAACGGAAATGCGGCACCATAAGTTTATCCCAATGTGGTTTCAAAATCCGCTCGCGATGGTAAGCGATGTTTACGCCTGCATCCACCAGATGGGGGTAGTTGAATGACTCAAAAGCATTAAACTCCTCTGCACTCTGTTTAGTGGTACGATTGCCTCGCAGCAGGTGTGAATTAAAATAGATACCCACTTCCGGTACCAACGCATGTCCTTGGTCGTCGCAGGCTGCCGCTATCTCTATCGATGAGATCAAGTTTTCCTTGCCATCAGTGCGCAATTGACCTATAGGTAGTTGAGACCCTGTAAAAATCACAGGTTTCGTCAAGTTCTCTAACATATAGGAGAGGGCAGAGGCAGTGTAGGCCATCGTGTCGGTGCCGTGCAGCACAACGAAACCGTCGTAGCGATCGTAGTGGTCGGCAATGCAGTGGGAGATGTCTGTCCATCTGGCAGGCGTCATGTCACTGGAGTCGATGGGAGGATTAAATTGGAAGGTTTCGATAATCGTGTCGAACTGTTTCAGTTCGGGCACATTATATAAAAGGTGTTCGAAATCGAAAGGCTCCAGAGCGCCCGTCTGCGGATTTCGGTTCATTCCGATGGTGCCACCCGTGTAGATGAGAAGGACTTTTCGCTGCATTGATAACGTTTACGTTAAATTTATGCTGCAAAGATAGTTCTTTTATGTGAGATTATTGCTATCTTTGCAGAAAATTTTAAATACAACTTAAAAACAAGTCACATTTATGAAAGCTTTCAATGACAAGAACTTTGTCCTGGAGACTGAGATTGCCCAGGATTTGTATCACAACCATGCATCCAAGATGCCCATTATCGACTATCACTGTCACTTGATACCAGAGATGGTTGCCAACGACCACCGTTTCAAGAGCATTACAGAACTTTGGCTGGGTGGCGATCACTATAAGTGGCGTGCCATGCGTACCAACGGCATCGACGAGAAATACTGCACAGGAAAGGATACCAGCGATTGGGAGAAGTTCGAGAAGTGGGCCGAGACGGTTCCTTATACCCTCCGTAATCCACTATACCATTGGACCCATCTGGAGTTGAAAACAGCCTTTGGCATTGAGAAACTGCTGTCACCCAAGACAGCCAGAGAGATCTTCGATGAGTGTAATGAGAAGTTGCAGCAGCCTGAGTTCTCTGCCCGTGGTCTGATGAGGCATTATCATGTGGAGTGTGTCTGTACTACTGACGACCCTGTTGACGACCTGCACAACCATATCGAATATGCCAAGCACAAGGCCGTTGACGATCCGATGATGATCCCTGCCTGGCGTCCCGACAAGGCCATGAACATCGAGAAGCCTGAATTCGCCAAATACGTGGAGCAGTTGGCGAAGGTGTCGGGTGTCACTATTACTAAGTTTGCTGATATGGTCGATGCCCTTCAGAAGCGTCACGAGTTTTTTGCAGCCAATGGATGCAAACTCTCTGACCACGGCATCGAGGAGTTCTATGACGAAGAGTATACTGACTCTCAAATTGAGACCATTTTCGAGAAGGCTCTGCGCGGTCAGCAGTTGTCCGTCTACGAGGTGCGCCAATATAAGAACTGCTTCCTCACCGTGATGGCTGAGATGGATGCCGATTCAGACTGGACTCAGCAGTTCCACTATGGTGCCATTCGCGATAACAACACGGTTATGTACAACCAGCTCGGTCCTGACACCGGTTTCGATTCTATCGGCGAGTTTAACACCGCTCGTGCCATGTCAAAGTTCCTCAACAATCTCAATAATGAAGGTAAGCTTACGCGAACCATATTATATACGTTGAATCCCTGCGCCAATGAGGTCATAGCCACCATGCTTGGCAATTTCCAAGGTGGTGAGCCCGGTAAGATACAGTTTGGTTCAGGCTGGTGGTTCAATGATCAGATGGATGGCATGATCCGTCAAATGAATGCCCTTTCGGTGCTTGGTCTGCTGAGCCGCTTCGTAGGTATGTTGACCGACAGCCGTTCTTTCCTCTCTTATCCTCGTCACGAGTATTTCCGTCGCATCCTTTGCAACCTGCTTGGCAACGATGTGGAGAAAGGGTTGTTGCCTGACGATCGCGAACTTCTAGGCAAGATGGTCGAGGACATCAGTTACAACAATGCCCGTCGGTACTTCAAGTTCTATTAAGAACAAGAAAATAAAGAGGCTGGCTTATGAAAGTCAGCCCTCTTTTTATCTTTCAAAGCATTTACCTCATGTACGGATTGTAACGAATCTCTTCAGCGAGGGATGTATGGGGTCCATGACCGGGGTAGATGATTGTTTCGGCAGGCAGTTGCTGGGCAAGGAGGTGGAGTGAAGAGATGATGTCTTCGTAACTTCCTCGTTCGAAATCAGTGCGGCCGATGCTCATGCGGAAAAGGGTATCACCACTAAATGCGACATGCTCGTTACTATCATAGAAAACGATGCCTCCAGGGGTATGGCCTGGGGTATGAAGTATCCGTAAGGTATGGGAACCGAAAGTAACAGAATCACTATCTGTCAGATATTTGTCAACAGGAGGTACATCAAGATGGATGGGTATGCCTAGTATCTCACTTGTCTGTTGCTCCATCTTTTCCATGAGGAAACTGTCGTCCTGATGTGCTTTTGGTTTCAGGCCGAAGGCTTTGAATAAATAGCCGTTACCCATGCAGTGGTCGAAGTGCCCATGTGTGCATAGCAGATGGCGGGGTGTCAGTTGTTGTTCACGGATATAATTAACGATGGCCTGTGCCTCTTCCGGATAGTAGGCTCCGCAGTCGATAATGACGCAGTCGTTGGTCTCATCGCTAACCACATAGCAGTTCTCAGAAAGCATATTGCAGGTGAAAGTCTTGATGTTCAGCATGGGTGTTGGTTTAGCGTGGAAGATATATAACGTGTTTCTCCTTGAACCATTCTTCATCGAAGAAACTGCTGATTTCCGTTGTTTGGACAATATTCTTGAAAGGTTGTATTTCTGCCTGTAGATTACCGCCTTTGAGGCAGAGTATACCATTTGGTAAGGCGTTCTGATGCTTCTTGGAAATGTTCTTCTGCACAATCTTCACAAGGTCGGGCAAGGGCATAACCGCACGACTGACCACAAAGTCGTACAGATCTTTCTCGTCTTCACCGCGCATGTGTGTGGGCTGACAGTTTCTCAGTCCGATTGCTTGGCATACCTCTTGCGCGACGCGGATTTTCTTTCCCGTACCATCAATGAGTTTGAACTGGCAGTCGGGGAAAAGAATGGCCAGTGGGATGCCAGGAAAACCACCGCCTGTACCGAAGTCAAGGATTTTGGAGCCTGAACGGAAATGGATAACCTTTGCGATGGCCATAGAGTGAAGCACGTGGTGCTCATAGAGGTTGTCGATGTCTTTTCGGGAGATGACATTGATTTTTTCGTTCCAATCTCGATAGAGAGCGTCGAGGGCTTCTATTTGTTGACATTGCACAGGTGTCAGGTCGGTGAAGTATTGGGAGATTAGTGTGTACATGTCTAGAAATTTTTAGTCAGGATATTGTTCAGGTTGCTGTACGCAATCGTTAAATCTATGCTTCCCTTTTCATACGGAGCAATCTCGTAGGGGTTATAGATGAATGTAATGGCCTCCTCGCCGAGAATGAAGTTTTCAGAGGGGAACATATTCATGGAGTGGAGGAAACCTTGGTTCTTCAGCTCTATGATGCTACCTACACCGATATATTCACAAAGAGCTTTCTGTAAGATGGCGCTCAACTGTCGCTCATAGCCCGGCACAAAGATATCAGAAAGCATGAGTTGACGGCCTGTGGACTGTTCGAAATTCATAGTCAGGTGCTGGCTATTGCCATGGGCACCGCCTTCATAGTAGTCGAGGTAAACATGGTAGACTGTTGCACCCTTGTGGCCTTGTTCAGTTGAAGTCTTGATGATATAATGATAATTATACCATGCCGTCTTGTTTTCATTACCCTGATCTTGGTTGTATAAGGGCAGGAGATTGTTTTGATAATTGGCTGTATACAAAGTAGCAAAAGAGTCGGCAGCTTGCTGTATGGGCATATCTTGCAGATTGAGTAGACGCTTTTCAATAATATTATTGATAATCTCGGCCTTATGACCGTTTTCCTCAGTAGCATACGATATTTCAAGATGCACATTGCACGTTGGGGCACCCTCATGAGCTGCCAGATTGACGGTTTTATCAGCAGTGGCAACTTCAAACTTGGTACTTTCGTCGGTGCTGCCGCAACCCATTAGGAGGAAAAAAACGATCGTGAAGAGGAAAAAATACTTCATAAACCCATCTTTGATTTTATAATTAGCGGCAAAAATACACTTAATTTAGGAATTTCGCAAATTTCTCGCAAAAAAAAAGTATTTTTGCACCCAAATAAATGAAATAATGCAAGAAAGTCAACTGAAAGCAGTGTTATTTGACCTTGATGGGGTGGTGTTTGATACTGAACCTCAATATACGGTGTTCTGGGGAGAGCAATGTCGTTTGTACCATCCTGAGCATCCTGGGCTGGAGCAGGTGATTAAAGGCTCAACGCTGACGCAAATCTATGACTGTTGGTTCAGCGGACCTCTTCTGAAAGAACAGCCTGTCATCACTGAAAGGTTGAATGCCTACGAGCAGCAGATGGACTATGACTATATCGAGGGTTTCATCGCTTTCGTGGATGATCTGCGTCGTAAAGGGGTAAAAACAGCTGTTGTGACCAGCTCGAATCAACCGAAGATGGAGTGTGTTTACCGGAAACAGCCAGGATTCAAGTTGCTCTTTGACGCCATTCTGACATCTGAGGATTTTGAACTCAGCAAGCCCGATCCTGACTGTTATCTGAAAGCCGCTCAGAAACTAGGTGTTGAGCCTGATGAGTGCGTAGTCTTTGAAGACAGCGTGAATGGCTTACGTTCCGGAATGGCTGCTAAGATGAAGGTGGTTGGACTGCTTACAACCAATACCAAGGATGTCGTTGAACCGCTTTCGGATATGCAGGTATCAGACTATGTCGGTATGACGTTTGATTCTATGTCTTATTCTCTCAAATTCACTACAGGACAATGAACACTCAGAATACACCTGTACATATCCGGTTGTGGCATCGTGATTTCTGGTTTATGGCGATGGCTAATCTGCTATTGACGATCGCGGTCTATATGCTTATTCCTGTCATGCCGATGTGGCTGATGCAAGCGGAAAACCTTACGATACAGGAAACTGGTATGATGATGGGGGCTTTTGGCGTCGGTATCTTTCTGTTTGGTTGCTTCACCTCTTTCCTTGTTCAGCGATTCCGCAGGAATATGGTTTGTATCTGGGCGATTATGTTGATGGCTGCATTGTTGGGATTGCTCTATTATCTGGACATACAGAAATCCCAGTTTCTTGATTTCCCGATGTTGCTGGTCCAACGTTTGGCATTTGGCGCTGCTTTCGGTGTGGCTCAGATGATTTTGTCGAGTACCTTGATTATCGATACCTGCGAATCGTTCCAACGTACGGAAGCCAACCACTCTGCTTCATGGTTTTCAAGGTTTGCCTTCTCTTTAGGGCCTTTGGCAGGTATCATCATCGACCGTCTGGCTGGCTTTAGCATGGTATTGCTGGTATCTATTGGGTGTACTATTGTCGCCATCATCTTTATTCTGTTGGTTCATTTCCCCTTCAGGACACCCGAAGAGAATGTAAGGGTGGTAAGCCTGGACCGTTTTTTCCTGCCACAGGGGTGGCCGTTGACTATCAATCTGATTGTTGTGACGTATGTGATGGGATTGCTGTTGTCGACGACGACTTCGGAATTATTTTATGTGATGGTCATGGTGGGCTTTTTGGTAGCCTTGCTGGCCCAGCGTTTCGTATTCCGTGATGCCGACATAGAGAGTGAGGTCATTACGGGCTTAGTGCTGATAGGTGTTGCCCTCTTAATGATGTTGACTCGTCAGCAGACGATTGTTTCTTTTGCCGCCCCTATGTTTATTGGCTTTGGACTGGGTATTATAGGCTCACGCTTCTTGTTGTTTTATATTAAGTTGAGCCGTCATTGCCAGCGTGGGACGGCACAGAGCACTTTTTTCCTGGCTTGGGAGTTTGGATTGGCACTCGGCATTGGTATGGGCTATGGC
>JAFZCU010000203.1 GCA_017556145.1 Prevotella sp.
CAGACCATCACGGGCGGTACCATTCAGACGCTGCTGAACACTCTCCTTGGCCATCATATAGTTGACGGTGATGTGCTTACCCACCTCACGGGCGAAGTCGAGGAAGGTGAAGTCCTTCATCCAGTCGTAGTTGATTACCATCTCAGCGGCATTGGCATCCTTTGACTCGAAATCGAGGAACTTCGATACCTGTTTCTTGATACACTCCTGATTGTGGTAAAGCGTCTCAGCATTGAGCAAGTTACGCTCCTGGCTCTTACCTGAGGGGTCGCCAATCATACCTGTTGCACCACCTACGAGGATAATGGGCTTATGACCGCAACGCTGCAGGTGACGCAGCATCATAATGCCACACAGGTGTCCGATGTGCAGAGAGTCGGCTGTAGGGTCTGTACCCAGGTAGGCCGTAACCATCTCCTTCTGGAGGAGTTCTTCGGTGCCAGGCATCATCTGTGCCAGCATACCGCGCCATTTCAGTTCTTCAACAAAATTCTTCATATCTCAATTTTTTACTTTTTTACCTTTTTACCTTTCCTAAGGAACGGGATCGTATCCACTTCCGCCCCAGGGGTTGCATCTCAGAATGCGCCAGATGGCCAACCAAAGTCCCTTGATGGGGCCGTGCTTTTTGAGTGCCTGTCTGGCATACTCGCTACATGTGGGAGTAAATCGGCACGTAGCAGGAGTAAAGGGCGAGATGCAGGTCTGGTAGAAGACGATGGGCAGGCACAGGATGAAGGTCACACAGATCCTACAGATCTCACAGATCTTCTTAATGATCACTTTAAACATCTCACCTCTCACTTCTTACCTCTCACCTCTAAATTGTCTGTCAGCCACTTTTCCCAATAGCCTTTTCACGCTCCTTTCCACCATTGCACTCTCATGGTGTTCATCAGCCAGCCAGATGAAAGCAATGGCGAGTGTCTGCTCTTGGTGCACCTTTTCTGTCAGTATCTGCTTGTGGTGGCGATAGGCCTCACGCACCTGGCGCTTGACTCTGTTCCGGTCCACAGCGTGTTTGAAATGCCGTTTTGATACGCTAATCAAAACCTGTACGGGTACGTCTTCTGCTAATCGTGCAATCTCCATGACCACAACCCGCAGGGGAAAGGCAGAGACGGAAAAACTGCTGCCTTTGCTAAAGAGCTGTTCTATCAGTTTCCTGCTGACGATGCGCTCTCGCTTGTTAAAGGTCGGAGACGCGATGCCCGCCATTAATTATATATATAATAATGTGTAATTACTCCTGATTCTCAATCAGAAAATGCTGAAGGGCACTCGTCATTGAGGGATATTTCTCGGTTGGAGCCTCGATGTCGAGTCGCAGGCCAGCGTCCCTTGCAGCCTTTGCCGTCGTAGGACCAAAGGTGGCGATGGCAATCTTATCCTGTTTGAAGTCGGGGAAGTTCTTCATCAGCGACTCGATACCGGAGGGACTGAAGAAGATCAGCATGTCGTAATCGAAGTTCTTCACTTCCTCAGGTGTGAAATCATTGCTGACGGTCTTGTACATCACGCACTCGCAGTGCTGCAGCTTCTTGGAATCGAACAGCATTTCCAGACTGTTGTTATGTACATCGCTCATTGGCACGAGATACTTCTCGTTCTTATGCTTCACCATGGTTGGCAGCAGATCGTCAATCTTACCCGTTTCTCCGAAGAAGACCTTACGCTTGCGGTACTGCACATACTTCTGAATATAGAGCGCGATAGTCTCTGTTACGCAGAAATACTTCATGTCCTCAGGAATGGTTATGCGCAGTTCCTTGGCCATATTGAAGAAGTGATCAATGGCATGACGCGAAGTAAATACGATGGCGGTGTGGTCCAGAATGTTCACTTTCTGTGTACGGAACTCCTTGGCAGTGATGCCTTCAACCTTGATGAATGGACGGAAAATCAATTCCACGTCAAATCTGTTCGCAATATCGTAATACGGCGACTTCTCACTAGTTGGCTTGGGTTGTGAAACCAGAATCTTTTTGATCATCTGTGTCCTAATAATTTATTGTCAATGCATTGGTTATTATTCCAAGTACACCCCAAAGAGCGAGCAAAGGGATGATTTCGAGGGTGCAAAAGTACAAAATAATCTGCAGAAACAACCCGTTTTTTCTAAAAAAGATAATGTAACACTTGTAAAAAGTGAAGATTTTAACTAAAGAGAGCACGAAAATGGCATAAATGACCATGTTTTTGGGTGGTGCCTCGAAATAACTCTGGAATAAAATAGCAGGAAACAGCAAGGCTCCCTCGATGGCTGAAATCAATAGCATGGTATATTGCCATTGTCCGTTATTTTTTCCAAAGAAGAATGTGTAATTCACCAAAGTGTATAACGGATATTTCAGGATGGTGTAGACAAGGATGATTAAAAAGAGAAGTCCGATAAACAGATACTCTTCTGCAAAAACGAAGGTTTCAGCCACGAAAGCCTTGACATAGAAGAAATAGGCCATGGCCAGCAGAAGACAGGTTTGTAAGGCGAAGAACACCAAGGCAATCACTTCGTTGGAAGTGGGAGTTTTGATATCCTCGCGCCTGGGAATATAGAAGAAATCCTTGATTTGCTGTACTACAAAGTTTCTACTGACGGCAAATGCGAGCAATGACATGATGAAGCATCCCAGCAGGAGGGAACTGATGACATTGTCGTTACTGATATTGTAAGGGACAGGATCGCCTGCCACTCCAAAGGGTTCATGTGCCAACTCTGGATGGTAGAGGCTGTCGTCGGCAAGGAAACGTTCCTTATTATAATCGGGAATGCGGATGTCCCGCGGGTTGTGCCCTTTGTCGTGTCCTGGCAGGTGGAGCGTATCCGGCTGTTCACTGTAGTGTATCTCTCCAGGCTGAAACCACGACTGGATGGCGGAGTCTTGTTGTTCAGGGGTAGCATCCTTGGGCAATAACTGCAGCACCTGATAAGGTGTCTGTGGCTTTGCCGGGTGCCTCACCACGGTATCGGCAATGAGGTCTGTGGCGGGTGTGCTTGTTAAGATGCTATCCTTTGTCAGCATAGGTTATGAGAGCCCAAAGGCTTTGCGTATGTCCTCCACGCGGTCCAACTTTTCCCAGGTAAACAATTCCACATCGATGGTCTTCGTCTCATGATAATGACTGGTAAAGGTCTTTTTGATCACCTCCGACTTACGGCCCATGTGCCCGTAGGCTGCCGTCTCGACATACATCGGCTGGCGTAGTTTCAAGGTGCGTTCAATCGCTTTCGGGCGCAGGTCGAAGAGTTGCTCGATCTTCTTGGCAATTTCACCGTCAGTCATTCCAACCTTACTGCGACCGTAGGTGTTCACGTAGATATTCATGGGCTTGGCCACACCAATGGCGTAACTCACTTGAACAAGTATCTCGTCGCTGATACCTGCAGCAACCATGTTCTTTGCGATATGGCGGGCTGCATAGGCGGCACTACGGTCCACCTTCGATGAATCCTTGCCAGAGAAGGCACCGCCTCCATGGGCACCCTTGCCACCATAGGTGTCGACGATGATCTTACGGCCTGTGAGACCTGTGTCACCGTGGGGACCACCGATGACGAATTTGCCAGTGGGGTTCACGTAGAATCTGATATCGGCATTGAAGAGGTTGAGCACATTCTGAGCGTGTATCTGCTGTTTTACACGTGGAATGAGGATGTTGATCACGTCATCCTTGATCTTTGCCAGCATTTTCTCATCCTCGTCAAATTCATCATGCTGGGTGCTCACCACAATGGTGTCGATGCGCTCAGGGATGCCATCGTCGCTGTATTGTACCGTCACCTGACTCTTTGCATCAGGACGGAGATAGGTCATAACCTTCCCTTCCTTGCGAATATCGGCCAACGTGCGCATGATGAGGTGAGCCAGGTCCAAGCTGACGGGCATGTAATTCTCTGTCTCGTTGGTGGCATAGCCGAACATCATTCCCTGATCGCCAGCGCCCTGCTCGTCTTCGTTGCCATTATCCACACCTCTGTTGATGTCAGCACTCTGCTCGTGGATGGCACTCAGGATACCGCACGAATCACCATCAAACTGATACTCAGCCTTGGTATAGCCGATGCGCTTGATGGTATTGCGGGCGATGGTCTGTAGATCGATGTACACCTCGCTACTTACCTCGCCCATGATGACGACCTGTCCTGTCGTTACAAACGATTCAATCGCACAGCGAGCCTTGTCGTCATAAGCCAAGAACTGGTCCAAGATGGCGTCGCTTATCTGGTCGGCCACTTTGTCGGGATGGCCCTCTGATACTGATTCTGATGAAAATAAGTATGACATATGCTTCAAATTTGGGTGCAAAGGTACAAAAAAGAAGTGAAAAGCGAAAAGTGAAAACTGAAAAGTTGCTGTAATCCTTTATTTTTTTGCTTTTTACTTTTTCATGTTTCTCGGATGGTGCTCCAGGATTTCTCTTCTGAGTGTCGAGGTGTCGATATGTGTGTAAATCTCTGTTGTACCTATGCTCTCATGGCCTAACAGGGCCTGAATAACCCGCAAGTCAGCACCTCCCTCCAACAGCGCAGTGGCAAAAGAGTGCCTCAGGGTATGTGGCGAGATGGTCTTCTTGATACCAGCTGCTTCTGCCTGTCGCTTGATCATGATAAGTATCATTGTACGTGTGAGATGACTGCCATAGCGATTCAGGAAGACATAATCCTCCTCACCGGGTTTGATACGCATCAGGTTACGGTCGTCGAACCAGAAACCCAATTCTCTGATAGCTCGTTGTGAGATGGGGACAAGCCGCTCCTTGTTGCCCTTGCCCAGGATACGTACATATTCTTCTTCGAGATAGAGATCGGAGAGTTTCAGGTTCACCAGTTCGCTCACCCGCAGTCCGCAGGAGAAAAGTACCTCGATAATGGCGCGGTTTCTGTGTCCTTCCCATTTCGAGAGGTCGATGCTGGCCTCTAAGGTGTCGACCTCTTCAGGCGACAATACCTCAGGCAGATTCTTTCCTATCTGTGGTGACTCTAACAGTTCCGTGGGGTCATCGTCGCGATAACCGTCCAGTTGCAGAAAGCGGAAGAAACTCCTCACGCCACTCAGAATACGGCACTGGCTTCTGGCATTGATGCCGATGTCGTGTAATCCTGCAGAGAAATGTTCCAGATCCTCGAGTGTGACCTCGCGCACATCCTTCTGTTCGCCTTTCAGATAGTCAAGCAGCTTACGCAAGTCGTGCTGATAGGCATCGAGCGTATTGCCCGACATGCCTCGCTGCAACTTCAGGTAACGTATGTAGCCTTTGACGATATCCTTTTCCATTAACGGATACCCAGACGGGCTTCAACGACATTCACAACGTAGTCGCCCAGCTTCTCACATTCGTTGATGAGGTCCATGTAGATGGTGCCTACGGCGTAGGTGTATTCGTGGTTATTGACATCGGTAATATTCTGTGACTTCAGTTGGTTACGATAGTTGTTGATTTCATGCTCGATGTTAAACGAGCGGTTGACGTCGAAGGACTCCTTGCGTCCCAGCATCAGACGGTTCATCTGGGCTAAAGCCTGATCCGTGAGTTCCATCATCTGGTGGATATGATCATACTGCTTTTCAATGAAGTGGTCTTCTTTACCGTTATATTTTCGAGAGATGGTACGGGCCATATTGTAGCAGGCATCGCCGATACTCTCTAATTCGGAAATCTCACGGAGCATGGCGCGTATCTTGGCTTTCGTGTCGTCGGAAAGGTGGGCGTCACTCACCGAGTCGAGATACTTGGCAATCTCCAGTTCCATGTTGTCGCTGATGCCCTCATATTTCTCGATACGCGTATAGAGTTTGTTGAAGTCGCCAGCCTTACTGTCTTTCTTGTTGGTGGCACTGCTGGAGAGGTTGAGCAGTTCCCGTACCATATTAAACATACGCTGCATACGCTCAGAGAATGACTGTATTTCCTTCTGGGCTTCGAGTACGGAAAGCTCTGGGGTCTTCATGATGCCCGAAGTGATGAAATGCAGGCGGAAGTCCTCTTCCTCGTCCACCTTCTTGGGTTTGATCACCCAGCACACGAAACGCTCGATCTGCGGGATAAACCAGATGAGGATGAAAGTGTTGGCCACGTTGAAGCAGGTATGGAAGGCAGCCAGAACAAAGGTCAGCTTAGCCGCATTCGCCAGGAATGCCTCTGACGACACTGCATCTTTTGCCATTGTTACGTCATAACCCACTAGTCCGCAGACACCATCGATGAAGGGACGGAAGACAAACAGAATCCAAATGACACCAAACACGTTGAAGAACATGTGGGCCAAGGCAGCCCGACGGGCTTGTGTATTTGCTGACAGGGCGGCAAGGTTTGAGGTGACTGTCGTGCCGATGTTCTCACCCATCACAAGAGCGATACCCTGATAGATGGGCAGTGCGCCGCTGGAGCACAGGATCATGGTAATGGCCATCACCGCTGCCGACGACTGCACGCAGAAAGTGAGGATACCACCCAGTAGCAGGAAGATCAGCGTGGTAAGGAACGAGTTTGGATCAAAGGAAGCAAAGAAACTGAGCACCGTCTCATTGTGTCCCAAGTCCATCTCTGAACCTGTAATCCTCAATGTGGTGAGTCCTAGCAACAGCAGTCCCAGACCGAAGAGGAAGTCACCGATATAACGGTGACTCTTCAAATAAATTAGGATAATTCCCAAGAAGAAGCTGGCATAGGACATGATGCTGATGTCGAACGACATACCAGCTGACATGATCCAGGCCGTCAGCGTCGTTCCGATATTGGCACCCATGATCACCGAGATGGCCTGCGCCAGTGTGAGCAAGCCCGCATTGACAAACGACACTGTCATCACCGTCGTTGCCGTCGACGACTGTACGGATGCTGTTACCAACATACCAGTGAGCATACCAGTGAAACGGTTGGTGGTCATTGCCCCGAGAACGTGTCGCAACTGCGGACCCGCCATTTTCTGCAGGGCCTCACTCATCGACTTCATACCGAACATCAGAAGTGCGAGCGAGCCAAGTAGTTTGATTAAAACTAACATAGAATTATCTGTTTGATGATGGGATTTCGGCCACAAAGATACAAAAAAATATTAAATGTCCATCCACATTTCACATTTATTTTGTACCTTTGCCAGAAAATTTACCTAAAACGTTAAAAGAATCGATATGGAACAGACCATTCAAATACGAATTCGCAATAACGAAAAGATGATTGAGGCGCCGATGGGTGCCACCTTAGAGGACATCTACAAATTGTCGGGCATCGAGATGAAACACGGTCCCTACTCCGCTCGTGTCAATAATAAAGTCGAGGGTATGCACTACCGTATTTTTGGCCAGAAAGACGTAGAGTTCCTTGACATTACCTCACCGAGCGGTAACAGATGCTACACCCGCAGTCTTTTCTTCGTGCTTTGTAAGGCTGCCCGCGATTTGTATCCTGATTGTAAGGTGTGGATAGATATACCCGTCAGCAACGGCTATTATGTGCATTTGGATATTGACCGCCCTGTGACGCTCGATGATGCCGGTGCCATCCGACGCCGGATGCAGGAGGTCATCGATTCGGCATTACCCATTCACCGCCACCAGACAACGACGGAAGAGGCCATCCAGATGTTCAAGGAACTGAAACAGTGGTCGAAGGTAAAACTGCTGGAAAGTACGGGCCGCCTTTATACCACCTATTATGATATAGATGGTTATAAGGACTATTTTTATGGTGCTTTGTTGACAAACACTTCACAGTTGTATCTTTTCGGATTGGAGAAATACTTCGACGGACTGTTGCTGCGCCTGCCGTCTCCTGTCCATCCCAACGAACTTGGAGAGATGACTCATCAGGATAAGATGTTCGGCATTTTCAAAGAGCATCACCAATGGCAGGACATTCTCGGATTGCGGACAATCGGTGACCTGAATGAGATTGTGCAGCAGAACCATTTCTCCGAACTCATAAAGGTCAGCGAAGCCCTGCAAGAGAAGAAAATCGCCAAGATAGCCGATGAGATCAAGCGCCGCTCAAATCTGCGGCTTGTGCTGATTGCCGGCCCTTCTTCTTCAGGCAAGACGACCACCTGCAAGCGTCTCAGTGTGCAATTAGCCGTCAATGGTATCAAGCCCATTAGCATTTCGCTCGACGATTACTTCCTGGATCGAGACAAGACACCCCGTGATGAAAAGGGAGATTATGACTTCGAGCATCTTCATGCCCTCAACCTGCCGCTTCTGAATGAACAGTTGACAGCCCTCTTCCGTGGTGAGGAAGTGGAGCTTCCCCGATATGACTTCCACACGGGAGAGAGCCAGAAGAGTGGCAAGAAGCTGAAACTCGGTGAGAATGAAATCCTGGTGGTGGAGGGTATTCATGCCTTGAATCCGGAGTTGACCTCGCAGGTTCCTGAGGAGCAGATCTTCCGTGTCTATGCCTCTGCCCTGACGACGATTCTGCTCGATAATCATAACTATATCCCCACCACAGATAACCGTCTGCTGCGTCGTATCATCCGCGATCATAAGTATCGGGCAGTATCGGCTAAGGAAACCATCCGTCGATGGCCTTCTGTCCGGGCAGGCGAGAATAAGTGGATATTTCCTTTCCAAGAGAATGCAGATGCTATGTTTAATACGGCGATGCTCTTTGAATTGGCTGTGATTAAGGCTCAGGCAGAACCGCTATTGGAACAGGTGCCGGAGAACTGTCCGGAGTATGCTGAGGCCTATCGCCTGCTGAAGTTCCTGCGCTATATCAAGCCCATTCCCGATACACAGATACCGCCTACTTCGCTGATACGTGAGTTCCTTGGCGGATCATCATTCAAATACTAAATCTCTTTTGATAAGTCGGAGTGACAAAAGTGTTGCTCCGATATTTAATTTTAATTTCTTTAACCTAAAAAGGATTGTGTGCGCACAAAATATTCTTAATTCTTAGTGCTTAGTTCTCAATTTATTAGTAATTTTGCAGCCGAAAAAATAACAAGGATAATATTCATTTAAAATTAGATTAGTAATATGGCAAAGTTAGATTTAA